>JACCVL010000003.1 GCA_013698185.1 Nocardioidaceae bacterium | reverse complement strand
CGCTGGCGGTGAGCAGCGCGGCCACGCCGGTACGCGCGCAGGCTCGGGCACTGCTGGCGCGCCAGCCGGCTGGGGCTGCCGACGATCTGCTGACCGTGCTCGACGCCGAGGACCGTGACCAGTGGGTCCCGGTGATCCGCGAGGAGATGGTGCGGGCCGTCGAGCTCACGTCCGCACAGCGGTGTGCCGTGGTCAGCGTCGTCCTGGACGGCGCGCTGGCTCGGCCCGGCGTGTCGTCCGACCTGGTCGAGAGCCTGCTCCAGGTGGTGATCGAGGCGCCGCCGCAGACCTACGAGCCCCTCGTGTCGGCCGTGGTGGCCGCCTGTGCTGGCAGATCCGAGCCGGAGACCCAGCGGCTTCGTGCCGTCATCGGTTCGGCCATGGCGCGGTTCGCCCTGCCGCAGTGGCAGCGCCTCGCCGCGAGCCTCAACGCCGCCGCGCGGGCAGCGGGACAGCCGGTCACATGGACGTGAGCGGCGACTCGCCCGGCGACCTGAGTGCACAGGCGGTCGCCGGCGCGCTCGGGGAGCGACCCGTGCGTGCCTATCCGGCGCTGCTCTCGACCGAGGCGGTGGCGATGGCGTGGGCTCGGGAGGGCGCCGCGTCCGGGGCGACGGTGGTCGCGGACTACCAGGCCTCCCCCCGCGGTCGAGGCGGGCTGCCCTGGACCGTCCGGCAGGGCCACGGTCTGGGCTTCACCGTGATCCTGCGTCCCGAGCTGCCGCCGGACCGGGAGGGCTGGCCGTACGTGCCCGCCCTGCTGGCACTGCACGACGTCGTCGGCGCGGACGTCAGCGGCCTTGCCTGGCCCGACACCGTGTGCTCCGCGACGGGAACCGTGCTCGCCCGGCTCGGGGTGTACGTCGAGCTCGGACCCGCACGCACCGAGTGGGTCACCGCAACCGTGCTGGTCGAGGACGCCTCGCCACCGCGGGCTCCGCTGCTGTCCAGGCTGCTGGCGGTCCTCGAGGAGCGGCTCGCGACGCCGGCCGAGCAGGTGCTCGCGGACTACCTGCCGCTGTGCACCACCCTCGGTCAGCAGCGCAGGGCCCGGCTCATCCCGATGGGACCCGGTGGCCCCGAGGTCAGCGGTGAGGCCGTCGACGTGCTGGCCGACGGCGCGCTGGTCCTGCTCACACCACGGGGCAACCGGGTCGCCGTACCGCCGCACAACCTCGGCCTGCTGGAGGATCCGCAAGGCCCGGTCGAGCCGCCCGAGCGGTTGTTCGGACAGCCGAGCCCGCCTTAGCCCGAGATGACCTCTGCTCGCACCAGGTCCAGCACCACGTCGAGCGCGGCCGCGACGGATCCGCTGAGACCTTCTCCGGGCCCGGTCACCTCCGGTTCGACCTCGACGGTCACCGTCCGCGGGGGGAGGACGCCCAGCGCGGCGGCGATCTCGATGACGAGGTCCGGGTGCACGTAACCGGTCACCGCATCGCCGACCGCCGCCTGCACGTCGGCCGTGGCCAGCTGGGGCGGGTCGATGCGACGACGCTCCACGGTCCCCGGGACCCGGCCGCGTCGCACCGCACTCACCAGGACCAGCGCGGCGGGGCACAGGTCTTCGAGCCGTTGCGCCACGGCGACGGCGCCGTAGTGGAGCTCCTCGACGACGACGCCCGCACCGAGGTCCTCGGCCTGCAGCCGCTCGATCACCAGCCGACCCAGGTCGAGGTCGTGCTGGAAGAGCTCGCTGACCCCACCGACGAGGACGGTGACGGGAGCCTCTGCCGGCTCAGTCACCGCCGCACGAGCAGGTGTTGACCTCGCGGACGACCTCGCCGTCGCCGGTGTGGGCATGGGTCGTGCAGGGCATGCACGGGTCGAAGGAGCGGATGCCTCGCAGCATGTCGATGCTGGTGAAGCCCGCAGGATCCGAGAGATCCTCGATGATCGGCGTGTTCATCACCGCCTCCTCGTACGGGCCGGGCTGGCCCCAGGGATCGCGCGGGGAGGCGTTGATCGTCGAGGGTGTGCAGATCTGGTAGTTGGTGATCTTGCCCTTGTCCATGACGAGGTGGTGGGTCAGCCACCCGCGCCCGGCGCCCCACCACCCCACGGCGACCCGCTCGTCTGTCGGGATGGCCTTCTCCAGCTCCTCAGGGTTCAGGGCCGCCACCCGGCGCTCGCCCTGCCGGAAGAGCTTGTAGGCCTCGAACAAGCTCTCGAGACCGACCAGCTGGCTGAACAGGTAGTGGTAGGCGCGACCCCGGTTGCGCTCGAACGCGTTCCAGCGCTCCGGCACCCGCCACTCGACCTCGCGTTCGCCGGTCTCGCCCTTGGGAACGAGGAAGCGCATGCTCGAGCCGGTGGCGGTCATGAAGTCGCTGCTCGGCATCTTCTGGGCCAGCGCGGTGACGAGCAGCCGCGAGTAGCAGCCGGCTTCGACGACCTGCCGGTCCCACCGGGGCGCGCAGGCCCAGGTGTACTTGTCCTTCCAGTCCC
>JACCVL010000001.1 GCA_013698185.1 Nocardioidaceae bacterium | reverse complement strand
TTGCTGCCCACGGCGAGGACACAGGTGCGTCCGCGCCGCAGCGCGTCCGGGACGTCGCCGGCGTCGAGCCGCTGCCAGCGGCCGCGGGCGGTGAGCAGCCCCGCCACGGTGGCGGCCGGGCCGGGGTAGTCCAGCGGCTGCATGCACCTACAGTCGCGTGGATGGACCCCGCCCCGCACCCTCTGGACCGGCTCGTGGACGACCTGGCCGACCGCTATGTCGAGGATTGGGCCGCGAGCGACCCGCTGGCTGCGACCGCCGCCGGTATCGCCGGCCACGACGACGAGATGACCGACTACTCCCCCGCCGGCATCGGCGCCCGGCGGGACCTGTTGCGACAGACCCTCACCGGCCTGGTCGCCCTGGAGCCAGTCGACGAGCGGGAGGCGAGCGCCAAGGCCGCCATGACCGAACGGATCGGCCTCCAGCTCGAGCGCCACGACGCCGGGCTGGTGGAGCCGGAGCTCAGCGTCATCACCAGCCCGCTGCACGAGGTGCGTGAGGTCTTCGACCTGATGGACACCGTGGGCGAGCAGGCGGTGGCAGCCATCGACGCACGTCTCGCGGCGGTCCCCGCGGCACTCGCGGGGTGGCGCGAGACGTTGCTGCTTGCGGCCGGCGAGGGGCGGGTCGCCGCCCGGCGGCAGGTGCTGGCAGTGGCCGACCAGGCCCGTGGCTGGACCAGCGCCCGGGCCGGACGCGGTGGTGAGGACGTCTTCGGCAGCCTCGTCGACGGGCTGGACACCGGTTCCGGCACCCTGCGCGACCAGCTGCAACGACATGCGGCCGTGGCCCGCAGCGCCGTGGCCGAGACCGCGGACTTCCTGCAGAGCGAGCTGGCGCCGCGAGCCCAGCCGACCGATGTCGTCGGTCGTGCGACCTACGAGCTGGAGTCTCGCTACTTCCTCGGCGCCACGGTCGACC
This sequence comes from Nocardioidaceae bacterium, assembly GCA_013698185.1. Taxonomy (GTDB): domain Bacteria; phylum Actinomycetota; class Actinomycetes; order Propionibacteriales; family Nocardioidaceae; genus JACCVL01. Next base: position 1,746 of record JACCVL010000001.1, on the reverse strand, counting down.
TGGACGAGACCTATGCCTGGGGCTGGGCCGAGCTGCACCGCATCGCCGAGGAGCGGCGTACGGTCGCCCGCGACATCGTGTCCGGCGGGTCCCCCGCCGATGCGGTGGCGGCGCTCGACGCCGACCCAGCCCGTTGGATCGAGGGGGGCGCGGCCTTCCGCGACTGGATGCAGCAGCGCGCCGACGCCGTTGTCAGCGACCTCGCCGACGTGCACTTCGACATCCCTGACCCCGTACGCCGCATCGAGTGCCGGCTGGCGCCGACCCATGACGGCGGCATCTACTACACCGGGCCGAGCGAGGACTTCAGCCGGCCGGGCCGGATGTGGTGGTCGGTGCCCGACGGCGTCACCAGGTTCTCCCCGTGGCGCGAGCTGACCACCGTCTACCACGAGGGGGTGCCCGGCCACCATCTGCAGATCGGCCAGACCGCGTACCGCTCCGAGCGGCTCAACCGCTGGCAGCGGCTGCTGTGCTGGGTATCGGGGCACGGCGAGGGCTGGGCGCTGTACGCGGAGCGGCTGATGGACGACCTCGGCTACCTCCAGGATCCCGCCGACAAGCTCGGCATGCTCGAGAGCCAGTCCTTTCGCGCCGCCCGGGTCGTCGTCGACATCGGCATGCACCTCCAGCTGCCGATCCCGGCCGACAACCCGTTCGGCTTCTACCCCGGCGAGCAGTGGACACCCGAGCTGATGCTCGAGCTGCTGCACGCGCACAGCTCGATGGACGATGTGACATTGCGGTTCGAGCGGGACCGCTATCTCGGCTGGCCCGGCCAGGCCCCGTCGTACAAGGTCGGCGAGCGGATCTGGCTACAGGCGCGCGCCGACGTCGCGGCCCGCCAGGGCGCGAGCTTCGACGCCGTGGCCTTCCACCGGGCGGCACTCGACCTCGGCAGCCTCGGGCTCGACCCGCTGCGCGAGGCGCTGGGCCGGCTGTGACCGGACCGGCGCCCCGGGTCGTCCTCGCCTCGGCCTCGCCGGCCCGGTTGGCGACGCTGCGCGCCGCCGGTGTCAACCCGGAGATGGTCGTCTCCGGCGTGGAGGAACAGGGCGTCTCCGCGCAGTCGCCGGCCGACCTCGCCCTGGTGCTCGCCGACCGCAAGTGCGCGGCGGTGTCGTCCGGGGTCGACGTCACAGCCTCCCCGGTGCTCGTCGTCGGCTGCGACTCCGTGCTCGAGCTCGACGGCGCGGCGTACGGGAAGCCCGCGGACGCGGACGCGGCGACCGCGCGGTGGCAGTCGATGCGGGGCCGCGAGGGCGTGCTGCACACCGGCCACAGCCTGCGCCTGCTCGCACCGGCACAGGCACCGCGCCAGGTCAGCGCGGTGGCGTCCACGCTGGTCCGCTTCGCCGACCTCGCCGACGACGAGATCGAGGCCTATGTCGGGACCGGCGAGCCGCTTGAGGTGGCCGGCGCCTTCACCCTGGACGGGCTGGGGGGCCCGTACGTGCGCGGCATCGACGGCGATCCGCACACCGTGGTCGGTATCAGCCTGCCGCTGCTGCGGGAGCTGGTCGGCGAGCTGGGGTTCCGTTGGCACAGTCTCTGGCGCGTCTGAGCCAGCGGCAACCGTCGCCGGTCACGTCACTCCACCGGCAGGCCGAGCCCGCGGGAGATGACCATGCGCTGGATCTCGCTGGTGCCCTCACCGACCTCGAGCACTTTGGCGTCGCGGTAGAACCGCGCGATCGGGTACTCCTCCATGAAGCCGTAGCCACCGAAGACCTGGGTGGCGATGCG
>JACCVL010000262.1 GCA_013698185.1 Nocardioidaceae bacterium | reverse complement strand
CTCGACGGCATCGTCGGCATCGGCGCCTCCGGGGGCCTGCGCCCTGCAGCCGCTGCGGTGTGGCAGCAGGTGCAGGCGATGGGGTGCCCGGTGGTCGCCGTCGACATCCCGAGCGGGGTCGGTGTCGACGACGGCACCGCGGAGGGCGGCCACGTCGTCGCCGACCTGACGGTCACCTTCGGGGCGTACAAGCTCGGCCTGCTCGTCGGCGCCGGTGCCCGCGCGGCCGGCGCGGTACAGCTCGTCGACATCGGTCTGGACGCCTACCTGCCGGCGCCGACCGCCCGCGCCCTCACCCGGGCCGGGGTGGCGCACTGGCTGCGTGCCGCGGGTCCGACCGCGGCGTCACACAAGTACTCCCGCGGGGTCGTGGGAGTCGCTGCCGGGTCGGCGCACTACACCGGCGCCGGGCTACTGGCGGTGGCGGGTGCGTCCTGCGGCCTGGCCGGGATGGTGCGTTACGCGGGCCCGGTCGAGGTGGCCGACCTGGTCCGAGCGCATCATCCCGAGGTGGTGCTCGGCGAGGGCCGGGTGCAGACCTGGGTCGTAGGTTCCGGCGGCGGTGGCGATGCCGAGGCTGTCCTGGCGCGCGCTCGTGCCGACGAGGTGCCACTGGTCGTCGACGCCGACGCCCTGCAGCATGTGGCCGGCCCGCTGGGTGTGCCGGCGCTGCTCACCCCGCACGCCGGCGAGCTCGCCCGGATGCTCGACGCGGACCGCGCCGCGGTCGAGGCCGACCCGCTGCGGTTCGCACGGCAGGCCGCGACGCGCTTCGAGTCCTCGGTGCTCCTCAAGGGTGACCACACGGTGGTCGCTCCCGCCCCGGGGCCGACGACCGAGTCGTCGCCGGTGCTGGTCAACACCACCGGGACGCCGTGGCTGGCGACCGCGGGCGCCGGCGACGTGCTCGCCGGCCTGTGCGGAGCACTGCTGGCCACCCGGCCAGACAACCCCGACCAGGTCGGCGCGGTCGCCGCCTGGCTGCACGGGGCGGCCGCGTCGTATGCCAGCCAGGGCGGGCCGATCACCGCGGGCGACGTTGCGCGGGCGTTGCCAGCTGTCATCCGCGACGTCCTGGTCGGCTCGTGAGCCGACCAGACGCGGAGGCTGTCGTCGACCTCGACGCGATCGCGCACAACACCGCCCGGCTCCAGCAGATCGCGACGCCCGCTGCGCTGATGGTCGTGGTCAAGGCGGACGGCTACGGGCACGGCATGCTCGCGGTGGCCCGCACCGCCCGCGCCGCCGGCGCCGACTGGCTCGGGGTCGCCCTGCCCGACGAGGCGCTGGCACTGCGGGCGGCCGGTGACACCGGCCCGCTGCTGTGCTGGCTGGCCGCTCCCGGCCGCGGGTACGCCCCCGTAGTCGACGCCGGCATCGACGTCACCGCCTCCTCGCCCGTTCAGCTGGACGAGATCGCCGCGGGAGCCGCCGACACGGGGCGTCCGGCGCGGCTGCACCTCAAGATCGACACCGGTCTGTCCCGCAACGGATGCCCGCCCCGTCAGTGGCCCCAGCTGGTTGAGGCCGCCGCTCAGCTGCAGCGAGCCGGCCGGGTCGAGGTCGTCGGTGTCTGGTCCCACCTGGCCTGCGCCGACGAGCCCGACCACCCTGCCAACGATGCGCAGGAGGACGCCTTCGACCGGGCCCTCGACGCCGTCCGTGCGGCCGGCCTGCACCCGCCACTGGTCCACCTCGCCAACTCGCCGGCGACCCTGACTCGGCCCAGCAGTCATCGCGACCTGGTGCGGGTGGGCCTGGCCGCCTACGGGCTGTCCCCGGTGCCCGGCATCGGCCCCCCACAGCACTTCGGGCTGCGGCCGGCCCTGACCCTGCGTGCCCGCCTCGCCGCCGTACGGCAGGTGCCGGCCGGCGTGGGTGTCTCCTACGGTCACACCCACGTGACGTCGCGGCCGGCGAGGCTCGGGCTGGTGCCCGTCGGCTACGGCGAGGGCATCGCGGTGACGGCGAGCAACGCCGCGCAGGTGCAGGTCGACGGCCGACGCTGCCCTCAGGTCGGGAGGGTGTGCATGGACCAGTTCGTGGTCGACCTCGGTGCGGGCGCGGCCGAGCCGGGTGACGAGGTGGTGCTGTTCGGTCCCGGCGACCACGGTGAGCCGACCGCGCAGGACTGGGCCACGGCGGGCGGCACCATCGTCTACGAGGTCGTGACCCGGCTCGGGGGCCGGCTGCACCGCAGCTATGTCGGGGGAGACCGGTGAGCCGGTGGGTGCGGGCGCTCGAGGTCGCCGCCGCGGTCACCGGGGCTGCCGCGGCGGCGGGTGCGGCCGGCCTGGCGGCGCAGCGCACGGTCGCTCGTGGCCGGGCCCGGCGCGGCGAGCCGATGCGTTTCCGCTCGCTGCGCTCCGACGCGCGTACGGTCGTCGCGACCGACGGGGTCGGACTCCACGTCGAGGTCGACGAGCAGAGCGAGCCCGGTGCGGCGGCACCGACGCTGGTTTTCGTCCACGGCTACCTGCTGTCGATGGACTGCTGGCACTTCCAGCGGGCGGCCCTGCGCGGGGAGCACCGGATGGTCTTCTACGACCAGCGCTCCCACGGACGCTCGGACCGCTCCGACGCCGAGCACAGCACGCTGGAGCAGCTCGGGCACGATCTGGCCACCGTGATCGAGGCGGTCGCCCCCACCGGTCCGCTGGTGCTCATCGGTCACTCCATGGGCGGCATGACGCTGATGAGTCTCGCCGAGCAGCGACCCGAGCTGGTCGCTGAGCGGGTCGTCGGGGCGGCGTTCCTCGCCACCAGCGCCGGCCACGTAGGCCGGCTGCTCCCCGGCACGCCCGGCAAGCTGTTGGACGGGTTTCAGCCCCTGCTCGTCGGGTCGCTGGCCAAGCTGTCCAGCGTCGTCGATGCGAGCCGCCGTGGCACCGCTTTCGCCATGACCCGCCGGCTCGCCTTCGGCGGACCGGTGCCCGACTCCTACGTCGTGTTCGTCGACGAGATGATCTCGGCCACCCCCTCCCAGGTGATCTGGGACTTCCTGCCCGCGTTGCGGCTGCACCGTCGTTACGTCGCGCTGGCGGCGTACGCGCACGTCGAGGGGCTGGTCGTCGCCGGTCGGAACGATGCGATCCTGTCCGCGCGTCACACCCACCGGCTGGCCAGCGAGCTGCCGGTCGCCGAGCTGCTCGAGGTCCCCGACGCGGGGCACATGGTGATCCTGGAGCAACCCGACGTGGTCAACAGGGCGCTGGCGGATCTGGTGGCCCGCGGTCAGGAGCTAAGGGTGCAGGCCTGATGACCAGCTGGTCGGCGCTGGCCGCCGAGATGGCGGGGTGCACCGCGTGTGCGCTGGCTGCCTCGCGTACCCAGGTGGTGCCCGGGGTACGGCCGGCGGGCGCGCGCATCGTGCTCGTCGGCGAGGCGCCCGGCCGCGAGGAGGACGAGGGTGGCGTGCCGTTCGTCGGTCGTTCCGGCCGCCTGCTCGACGAGCTGCTTGCGGGCGCCGGGCTCGATCGCCGCGAGCTGGCCGTCGTCAACACCGTCAAGTGCCGCCCGCCCGGCAACCGGACGCCCCGGCGGGCCGAGGCAGCCACCTGCCGGCCGTGGCTGGACGCTCAGGTCGCCGCCGTCGACCCGGCGGTCATCGTGACGCTGGGTGGGTCGGCGTTAGCCTGGGCACTGGGTCCCGGCCGCCGCCTGGGCGCCGAGCGGGGCCGGGTGCACCAGGTGCGGCTGCCCGGTGCGGACCAGACCGCGTACGACGTGGTGGCGACCTACCACCCGGCGGCGGCCCTGCGCTTCGGACCCCACGGCGCGCCCCGGGCGGCCCTGGCAGCCGACCTGCAGCTGGCCGCCGGTTTGGCGGGCCGATGAAGGCGCTGCACGTCGCCGAGGTCGGCCCCGACGACGCCGACGACGTGCTCGCGGTCGTCCGCCGGGCCTTCGGCGCCCGCCCGCCGCTCGACCCGCCGAGCACCGCCCTGGACGAGACCCCGGAGTCCGTCGCGACCACGCTGTCGACCGTCGGCGGGGTGCTGGTGCGCCGCAACGGTGACCTGCCGGTGGGTGCGCTACTGCTCGACACCTCCCGCCTGGGCCTGCTGGGACTGCGTCGCGTCAGCGTCGACCCCGCCCATCAGGGCCACGGGGTGGCCTCGGCGATGGTCGGTCTGGCCGAGGACATCGCCGAGGCGCGCGGTCTCGACGGTGTCTGGCTCACCGCCCGAGCCGAGCTCCCGGACAACGTGACGTTCTGGCTGCGGCGCGGCTACGTCGAGACCGCCCGTACGGGACCGGTGCTGGAGCTGGCGAAGGCACTGTGGGTGGCGGCGCCGGCCGCCACGGCCACCGACACCCAGGCGCTCGGGGTACGGCTGTCGCGGCTGCTGCGGCCCGGCGACCTGCTGGTGCTCACTGGCGGCCTCGGCGCGGGCAAGACCACCCTGACGCAGGGGATCGGTACCGGTCTGGGGGTGCGCGAGGCCGTCACGTCGCCGACGTTCGTCATCGCCCGCGAACACCGCACGGTCGACGGCAGCCCGGCCCTGGTGCACGCCGACGCGTACCGCCTGGGTGGGATCGCCGAGCTCGACGACCTCGACCTCGACTCGTCGCTGGCGGACTCCGTCACCGTCGTGGAGTGGGGTCAGGGGCTGGCCGAGGGGCTCGCCGAGGCGTGGCTGGACGTCAGGCTGGAGCTGCTGACGGCCGGGGGAGCGCGGGCGCTCGCGGCGGCCGGTCCGGACCGCGGGGGCGCACCGGCCATGTCGGTGCCGGCGGTCGCCGACGTTTCTGAGGCCCGGGTGGTCAGCGTGCGCCCGCACGGTGCGCGCTGGGCCACCGCGAGGATCAGGTCGACCCTGCTGGCCGCGGACTAGGCTCGGACGTCGTGCTGCTGCTCGCGCTCGACACCGCGACCCCCGCGGTGACCTGCGCCGTCCATGACGGTTCCGCGGTGCTGGCGGCCCGGTCGAGCGTGGACGCGCGTCGCCACGGCGAGCTCGTGGCACCGATGGTTCGCGACGTGCTGGCCGCGGCCGGCGTCGCCCCGCGGTCGCTGTCGATGATCGCGGTCGGCGTCGGACCGGGCCCGTTCACCGGCCTGCGGGTCGGTGTGATGACCGCCCGCACCCTGGCGCACGTCACCGGCGCCGAGCTCGTGGGGGTATGCAGCCTGGACGCGCTGG
>JACCVL010000247.1 GCA_013698185.1 Nocardioidaceae bacterium | reverse complement strand
CGGAGATCGCCTCCGCGCTCGGCTACGCAGACCAGCCGCACCTCATCCGCGACTTCGCCCGAGTCACCGGCATGACGCCGGGGCAGTTCGCGGCGCTACACAGCCACTGACTTCGCCGAGCTGCCATCGCTCGAGCGGCTGATGCACCACGGATCGCTGCCAAACGCCTGTCACCTACCGTGCTTGATTTTGGAACAGGTCGATGCGCTCGCCGGTCCGTCCCGATGAACGATTCCCTGGCGACGGCGCCGGGGTCGAAGCGCTCGCTACGTCGCCGTACGACGTTCCCCATAGGGGACCTATGAACACCCGCGGCTGTATTCACCGCAAGGTGTACCGTGCGCAGGTGGAGACGATGACGTATGGGCAGGTCCTGGCCCGCTTCGGCCGTGCCCTCTCCGATCCGACTCGCTCGCGGCTGCTGCTGGCGCTGCGTGAGGCGCCGGGGTATCCGGCGGAGCTGGCGGACCTGCTGGGGGTGTCGCGGCAGAGCTTGTCCAACCATCTGGCGTGCCTGCGCGGCTGCGGGCTGGTGGTGGCGGTGCCGGAGGGCCGCCGGATGCGCTATGAGCTCGCCGATCCCCGGCTCGCGCACGCCCTTGCCGACCTGTTGGGCGTGGTGGTCGCGGTCGACCCGACTGTCTGCCGCACCGCCGACCAGGGGTGCTGCTGATGTCTGCGCTTGTGGGTGGTGGGCCGGCGGCAGTGCCCGGGCGACGCGATGCGTTGGCCCGAAGGGTCCGGCTCCTGGTTGCCGCGACGATCACGTACAACATGGTCGAGGCGGCCGTGGCGCTTACGGCCGGTGTGATGGCATCGTCCACCGCGCTGGTCGGGTTCGGTCTGGACTCGGTGATTGAGGTGTCGTCGGCGGCGGCCGTCGCCTGGCAGTACTCGGCCCGCGACCACGACCTGCGGGACACTCGAGAGCGGACGGCCCTGCGCCTGATCGCGGCGTCGTTCTTTGCCCTGGCTGCCTACGTCGGCGTGGACGCGGTGCGGGCACTGGTCAGCGGTGGCCAGGCCGAGCATTCCAGCGTCGGCCTGGTCCTTGCGGCGCTGAGCCTGCTGGTGATGCCGGTGCTGTCGGCGGCGCAGCGCCGCGCCGGCCGCGAGTTGGGGTCCGCGTCGGCGGTGGCCGACTCCAAGCAGACCCTGCTGTGCACCTACCTGTCCGCGGTGCTGCTGGTCGGGCTGGGACTCAACAGCCTGTTCAATTGGACCTGGGCCGACCCGCTCGCGGCGTTGGTCATCGCGATCGTCGCGGTCAAGGAAGGCCGCCAGGCCTGGGGCGGCGACACCTGTTGCGGGCCGGCCGCGGCGCTTGCATCAGACACCCACCCCGGCTCGGACGTAGCGGACTCGACCTCGCCCGGCTGCTGTGGTGACCCCTGCTGCGTTCCTGCGGCGCTGGCCACGAAGACGACGTCGGGGTGAGCGGCCACAGCCACGCCCACGGTCCTGCTGTCGGTGGGCAGGACCACCGTCGCCGGCTGGCGGTGGTGCTGGGGATCACCACCACGATCCTGGTCGTCGAGGTCGTCGGCGCACTGGTCTCGGGCAGCCTGGCGCTACTGGCCGATGCCGCGCACATGCTGACCGACGCGGCCGGTCTACTCATCGCCCTGATCGCCGCGACCCTGGCCGTGCGACCCGCCTCGGCGGCCCGCACCTGGGGGTACCGCCGCGGGGAGGTCCTTGCCGCGACCGTACAAGCTGCGGTGCTGCTCGCGGTCGCCGTGTTCGTCCTGGTCGAGGGCGTGCGGCGGCTGCTGGAGCCACCGCAGGTGGCGTCCACGGCGATGGGGGTGTTCGGGATCGTCGGCTTGGCCGGGAACCTGGCCTCGATGCTGATCCTGGCCCGCGCCGGCAGCAGTAACCTCAACCTTCGAGCCGCGCTGCTCGAAGTCGCGAATGATGCCCTCGGCTCTGTCGCCGTCCTGCTGGCCGCGGTCGTCATCGCCACCACCGGATGGCTGCGCGCCGACGCCGTGGTGTCCATGCTGATCGCGCTGCTGATCCTGCCCCGCACGCTTCGGCTACTACGGGAGACCGCCGAGGTCCTGCTTGAGGCCACCCCCCGCGAGCTGGACCTCGACGACGTCCGCCGGCATCTGCTCGAACTGGACCACGTACACGCCGTGCACGACCTGCACGCGTCCCAAATCACCACCGGCCTGCCGGTCCTGACCGCCCACGTCGTCATCGACGACTCCTGCTTCATCGACGGCCACGCCCCGCGCATGCTGGACCAGCTACAGGCCTGCGTCGCCGGGCACTTCGCGATCGCGGTCGAGCACTCCACCTTCCAGCTAGAGCCCGCCAGCCACGGCGAGCACGAGGCCGGCGTCCACGCCTGATAGTGCCGCAAGCTGATCCCTTACGGACACACACGCCACGCGAGGTTGCCGTCTACGTGCGACTCGCGAGTCGATGCTTGAGGGTATCCGGTACCTCGGTACAGGTTTACCGTGAGGCTATGAGCGACAACAGGGCATTGGCTGACTCATCGTGGGTACCACTGGCGTGCACTCTGCCGACGGTGGAGCAGCCGTCGCGGCTGGCGGAGTTCGATGCGGTGTTCGCTACCGCGGTGCGGACGGTCGAGCGGGTTGATGAGTCTCGCATCCGGTTGGACCTGCGGCCAGATCCGGCGGTGGCGGCGCGGGTCGCGGACCTGCTGGTACGGGAGA
>JACCVL010000217.1 GCA_013698185.1 Nocardioidaceae bacterium | reverse complement strand
CCCTTGTCGAAGCGCATCCCCTCGGTGAGCTCGAGCTCGAGCCCGAAGGTGTTGCTCTCCTCGACGGTGATGACGCCTTCCTTGCCGACCTTGTCCATGGCTTCGGCGATGATCTCGCCGACCTGGGTGTCGGCGGCGGAGATCGAGGCGGTGGAGGCGATTTGCTCCTTGGTCTCGACGTCCTTGGCCATCGAGAGCAGCTGCTCACAGATGGCCTCGGTGGCGTGCTCGATGCCGCGCTTCAGCGACATCGGGTTGGCACCGGCCGCGACGTTGCGCAGACCCTCACGCACGAGCGCCTGGGCCAACACGGTGGCGGTGGTGGTGCCGTCGCCGGCGACGTCGTCGGTCTTCTTGGCGACCTCCTTGACGAGCTCGGCGCCGATCTTCTCGTACGGGTCCTCCAGCTCGATCTCCTTGGCGATGGACACGCCATCGTTGGTGATCGTGGGGGCGCCCCACTTCTTCTCGAGTACGACGTTGCGGCCCTTGGGGCCGAGAGTCACCTTGACGGCGTCGGCGAGGGTATTCATCCCTCGCTCGAGCGCGCGCCGGGCGTCCTCATTGAACGCAATGGTCTTGGGCATGTGTCCGCGAGTCCTCACGCGTAGACGGTGGGTCGGACCGACATGACGCCCGCGACGGACGGTCGTACACGTCCCGGTCACATCCCGGTCGGCATACGGCCTCGTCAGGCCGGTCTGGCTGTCACTCTCCGGTGGAGAGTGCCAACTCAAGGTTTAGCACTCGACCCCCGAGAGTGCAAGCCACGCGCGACTGCCGGGCGTCCGGCGACTCACCCCAGTCCGGCGGCCTCGAACGCGTCGTACGACGACGCGATGGTCGCGGTGGGGCCGACCTCACCGGCGATCGCGTCCAGCGTCTTGAGCCCGTCACCGGTGTTGAAGACCACGGTCTCGGCCTCGGGGTCGAGTCGGCCGGCCTCGACCAGCTTTTTCAGCGTCGCCACGGTCACGCCGCCAGCGGTCTCGGCGAAGATCCCCTCGGTACGCGACAACAGCGCGATCCCGGCGCGGATCTCGTCGTCGGTGACCGACTCGACGGCGCCGCCGGTGCGCCGCACCGAGTCCAGCACGTACGGGCCGTCGGCGGGGTTGCCGATTGCCAGCGACTTGGCGATGGTGTCCGGGCGTACCGGGCGGACCACGTCGTGGCCGTCGCGGAAGGCCGCTGCCACCGGCGAGCAGCCCGCGGCCTGGGCGCCGAAGATCGTGTACGGGGTGTCGTCGACGAGGCCGTGCCGGACGAGCTCGCCGAAGCCCTTGTCGATCTTGGTCAGCTGCGACCCGGACGCGACCGGCACCACCACCTGGCGCGGCAGCCGCCAGCCCAGCTGCTCGGCGACCTCGAAGCCCAGCGTCTTGGAGCCCTCGGCGTAGTAGGGCCGGACGTTGACGTTGACGAACGCCCAGTCCTCGTGCTCGGCGGCGATCTCGGTGGCGAGCCGGTTGACGTCGTCGTAGGTGCCGTCCACGGCCACCAGAGTCCCGCCGTAGACGGCCGTGGCGAGCACCTTGGGTCGCTCGAGGTCCTGCGGGATCAGCACCACGCTGCGGATGCCGGCGCGGGCGGCCGCCGCGGCCACGGCGTTGGCGAGGTTGCCGGTCGAGGGACAGGCGAGCACGGTGAAGCCGAGCTCGCGTGCGGCAGCCAGCGCCACCGCGACCACGCGGTCCTTGAAGGAGTGCGTGGGGTTGCCGCTGTCGTCTTTGACCCAGAGCTTCTTGATGCCGAGCTCGCGGCCGAGGCGGTGGGCGCGGACCAACCGGGTCATGCCGGGGTCCGTGCCGGGCAGGCCGGCGACGTCGGCCGGCACCGGCAGCAGCGGCTGGTAGCGCCAGATGGTTTGCGGCCCCGCCTCGATCTGGGCGCGGGTGACCTGGGCGTCGGGGGCGTAGGCGACCTCGAGCGGGCCGAAGCACTCCTGACAGGCGAACTCCGCGCCGAGGGGCTGACGTGCCCCGCAGGCCCGGCAGGACAGGGCCACCGCATTGCCGAAGGCGCCGGACCGCACGGCGCGGCCGGTCGGCCCGCGCAGCGGATCGGTGTCGTCAGTGGGGGTCCCGGACTGCAGCACTGCGCTCAACGTCGCCTCCTCCTCATCTTCCCCGCGACGACTCTCGTCGTGGGACGGATGTGGCACCGTGGCAGCGGACCCGCCGCGTTCACAGGGCGGCGAGCGGGGTCGTGCGTTGCTGTGCGGTTGCCGGGGCTTCGTCGGGCCGTGTCCCTCTGCCCCTCGTGATGAGCACCCAAAATGTACGACGGCGGAGCTCCCCGGGCGGCATCGCATCTTGGTCCGCGAGACGGCGTCTCAGCAGTCGGGACGCGAGGATTCACGTCTCGTCCGGCGTCGCCTCGTGGTGCGGGTGCCCCTTGGTCCGGCGGCGCTCCTTCATCTCCGCCTCGAACAGGTGGCGTCGGCCCTGTACGAGCGCGTCTCGGGCGTCGGCCTCGATCGCGGTGAAGACCGAGTAGTAGGTGTCGTCGTACTCCTCGACGAGCTGGAAGGTCCAGCGGCCCGCGATCACGTTACGTCCGACGAGCTCGGTGTCGAGACGGTCGGCGAGCCGGTCGTGGCCGGCGCTGCGGAGCAGCGCGACCGCGTCACCGAGCGCGAGGTCAGCGGCGCCGGCCTTGCGGTGGAATGCGTACAGCGAGCCGCGCGCGTCCTCCACCACCTCCAGCGCCTCCGACAGCTTGCCGAGCGCCGCCACGGTCAGGTCGTCCACGCCCTCGGGGCGTACGTGCCGGGGGGCGGGCAGGTCGGCGGCACCGGTCACACCCGCCCTCCTGCCAGCGCGTCGGCGAGCTGGCCGAGCCAGCCGACCAGCGCCGCCGGCGAGTCGAGAACGAGGTCGGCCCGCGCCATCAGCTCATGGCGGTCGTCGGCCGGGTTGCCACCCACCCCGATCAGCAGGCCGGCGAAGTCACCGTCACCGCCGCGGAACCGCTCGACCGCGTCGAAGGCCGCCAGGTCGCCGAGGTCGTCACCCGCGTAGACCACCGTGGTCACCTCGGCCAGCTCGCGCTCGGCGAGCAGCGCATCCAGGGCGGCACCCTTGTCCATGCCGGGCGCGCGCAGCTCCAGCACCAGCTTGCCCGGCTCGACGATCAGGTCGTGGTCGGCGGCAAGGGCCGACAGTGGCGCCTGCAACCGTTCCATCGCGCCCTCCGGGGCCGGCAGCCGGCGCAGATGCACCCCGAGCGCTCTGCCCTTGTCCTCCAGGTGCGCCCCGTCCAGGCCCTGCGCGACCAGCAGGTCCACAACGGCGGCGCGCGCCCGCTCGATCCCCGGGTGTGCCGGTGGGGCGGTGGCCGCGCCGGTGGCTGCAGCCCACTGCTCGACGCCGTACTGCCCGAGGATCCGCAGGTGGTCCAGCCCGGGCGCCGACTCGAAGCCGCCCAGGCGAAGCGCCTCGGCCACCGGTCGCCCGGTCACGACGACGACGGCGCCCAGCGAGGGCGCCAGCCGGCCGAGCACATCGGTGGCGCCGGCCTCGGCCCAGGCAGCGGCCGGGTCGTCGACGATCGGCGCCAGGACCCCGTCAAAGTCAGTGGCCAGCAGCACCCGGTGCGGCTCGGCCAGCACACGGTCGAGCCCGGCGCGTCCGTCAGCGGTGTCAAGTCGGCACAGGGCCATGGGTCGAAACTAGACCCCTGGCCTCGGGTGCGCTCAGGGAGCGCCGGTGAGCACCACGGTCAGCCGGTCAAAGCTCATCGGCGGGACCGCGGGCAGCACCCGGTCGATGCCGATGTCGGCGGCCAGCAGCTGCGCCTGCTCGGTCAAGTCGGCGGGATGGTAGACGGTGCTGCCCGCGATCTCGCCGTACCAGTTGTCGGTCGCCACGACCTGCCATCCGCTGTCGCGCAGCTGGGCGGTGGTCTGGGCGGCCAGACCGGTGATCGACGAGTTGTTGTAGACCTCGACGTAGGCGGACCGGCGGTCCGGCGGCCTCGGCTTGTCCTGCCGGTTGGTCTTCTTGTCGTCGGCCGGCTTG
>JACCVL010000209.1 GCA_013698185.1 Nocardioidaceae bacterium | reverse complement strand
CCGTCGGCGGGCGGGGCGAGGTCGACGGCGAGCCCGGCGACGAGGCCGAGGACTGTGCCGTAGGCCGGTCCGCGGACGATCGCGGCGGCGACCACGAGCAGCAGTGCGAGGTCGGGCACGACCCCGGCGATCGATAAGCGAGCGAACAGCCCCACTTGCAAGGTGACGGTGAGCAGCACCAGTACGGCGGTGACGAACGGGCGGAGCACTCTCACGGCGCACCGCCTGCAGCTGGGCCGGGGCGCGCCTTCGCGGCGCCGGTCACGACGCCGACCAGGTCGAGGGCGGACATGTCCACGAACGGCTCGACGGTGGCCGACACCGACTGGTCGCCGGCACTGGCCTGCACGCCTTGCACCGACCCGACCGGAACCCCCGCGACGTACGGCGAGCCGCCGCGCGAGCCCCAGGTGACGATCGTGTCGCCCTCGACGGGGACGGCGTCGGGGTCGACCAGGTTGAGTGTGAGCAGGCCGTCGGCGCCGAGGCTGCCATTGCCGCGCAGGAAGCCGAGCTCCATCGAGCGGTCGAGCCGACCACCGATGACCGAGCCGGCGTCGACGGCGAGCAGGACGGTGGCGGTGTGCCGGCTGGTGCTGAGGACCCGCCCGACCAACCCGGCACCGTTGACAACCGTGAGGTCGGCGCGCACTCCGTCGGCGGTCCCGGCGCTGATCGTGACCGTGCGTGCGAAGGCCTGGGCCGGCCCCACTGCGACCACGCGGGCCGGCACCAGCTCGAAGCCCGTGCCATCGGTGACGCCAGCCAGTGCGTCGTACTCAGCGAGCCGGTTGCGGTCGACCCGCTCGGTGGCCAGCTCCGCGCGCATGGCGGCGTTCTCGTCGGCCAAGGCGGTGTTGTCACTGCGCAGCTCGCGCATCTCGGTGAGCAGCGACACCGCGCCGGTCACCGGCCTGACCACCGCATCGGCGCCGAGCTCGATCGGCCCGAAGACCTCGGCGGCACCCGCGCGCAGCGGCTCGACCGGCGAGCTCGACCCGCCGGCGGCGTCCAGCGTCATCACGGTGACGGCGACGAGCACGCTGACCACCAGGGCGGTACGGGTGTGGCGGCTCTGGTCCCGGTCGGGGCCCAACGGCTGCACCTGGCGGGCACGGGTGCGGGACTTCGGGCGGAGCGGTGCGGGGACGGCGGATCGCCGCCGGGCCCGCGATCCTGTTCGCGACGCCCTGGTCGACGGCTTGACGGACTCCCTGACGGGGACGCGCAGCAGTGCCACCGCACTACCGCCGGGACTCGGACACGAGCACCTGCTGCAGCGCGTCGAACTCTTCGACGCAGCGGCCCGCTCCGGTGGCCACCGAGTGCAACGGATCCTCCGCCACGTGCACCGGCATCCCGGTCTCATGCCGGAGCCGCTCGTCGAGCCCGCGCAGCAGCGCGCCACCGCCGGTGAGCACCAGCCCGCGGTCCATGATGTCACCAGCCAGCTCGGGTGGCGTCTTGTCCAGGGTGGAGCGGACGGCGTCGACGATGTCCTGCAGCGGTTCCTCCAGCGCCTGGCGCACCTCGGCGGTCGACACCGGCACGCTCCGCGGCAATCCCGAGACCAGGTCGCGACCGCGGATGTCTGCCTCCGGCTCGTTGGCGAGGGGGAAGGCTGAGCCGAGCGCGATCTTGACCTCCTCGGCGGTGTGCTCGCCAAGCATGAGGGAGTACTCCTTCTTCATCCACGACACGATGGCGGCGTCGAGGTCGTCGCCGGCGGTGCGGATCGACAGGCTGGTGACGACCCCGCCGAGGGAGATGACGGCCACCTCGGTCGTGCCGCCGCCGATATCGACGACCATGTTCCCCGTCGCCTCGTGCACCGGCAGCCCAGCCCCGATCGCGGCGGCCATCGGCTCCTCGATGATGTAGACCCGGCGCGCGCCGGCCTGATACCCGGCCTCCTTGACCGCGCGCTGCTCGACGGCGGTGATGCCGGACGGCACGCAGATCACCAGCCTCGGCTTGGCGAAGTAGCGACGCCGGTGCACCCGCTGGATGAACAGCCGCAGCATCTGCTCGGTGGACTCGAAGTCGGCGATCACCCCGTCCTTGAGCGGCCGGATGGCGGTGATGCCGCCTGGGGTGCGGCCCAGCATCCGCTTGGCCTCGGTGCCGACTGCCAGGATCTCGCGGGTGGTGGAGTCGAGAGCGACGACCGAGGGCTCGTTGAGCAGGACCCCGCGGCCCCGTACGTAGACGAGGGTGTTCGCGGTGCCGAGGTCGACGGCCATGTCCCGGCCGAGAAAGCTGCCCACGCGGCCCCCTGGTCGCATCAGTCACTTGGGTGGTATCCCGTCCCAGGCTAGGTGCGGCTGGCCACCCGGCCCCTGCGCGACACGCCCGCACCGTGACCCGCCGCGGGTGCCCTGCGCCACGTAAACGTGGCGCAGCGACCCCTTACGGTGCGCCGGCGCCCCGCAAGGGGTCGACAAGCCTCGCAAAGCGGACGAGCTTGACGGCCCGGCAATGCCTCCACAATCATTTGCAGGCGATGGCAGGCGGCCAGGCCGTCGCGTGGTCGGGCGGCTCGGAGCCGACTCGTGCGGTCAACGCCGCCGCGGTGGAGGCCATGGCCGAGCGCGGCATTGACATCGCGCGGGAGTTTCCCATGTCGTGGACCGACGAGATCGTCCGTGCCGCCGACGTGGTGATCACGATGGGTTGCGGCGACGAGTGCCGGTACGTCCCCGGCCCCCGCTATGTCGACTGGGAGCTCGACGACCCCGCCGGGCAGGGACTCGAGGCGGTGCGCCCGATCCGCGATGACATCGAGCAGCGCGTCCGCGACCTGCTCGTCGAGCTCGCGGTCGAGCCGGCCTCCTTGCCGTGATCGGCGAGCGCGCGATCGCGCTCGTACGAGGGTTGTGCGGTGCTCAGACCCGAGCCAGCCAGCCCTGGACCGCCTCGACCCAGCGGGCCGGTGCCGACGCGTCGGCCGCGAACCACAGTGAGGGCTCGGTCAGCTCCAGCTCGAGCAGCACCGGCTCACCCGACGGTCCTGGCACCAGGTCGACCCGGGCATAGAGCAGGTCCCCGCGCCCGGCCGGCGACAGTGCTGCGAGGGCGTCGAGCACGTGCTCGGCGGTCTCGCGCTCGGCCCGCGACGGCTGTCTGGCCTCGATCTGCTCGACCGCATAGAGCCCGTCGGTCGCTCCGGCGCCGGCGGCCAGCAGGGCGCCCTTGCCGAAGGCGTGGCTGAAGCGGTCGGCCATCCACACCAGTCCGGTCTCCCCGGCCGAGTCCACGGCGTCGAGGTACGGCTGCACCATCACCGCCCGCCCGGTGTCGAGCAGGGCAGCTGCGTGGGCCCGCGCCGCGGCGGCGTCGCGGTGTCGCTGGGTGTCCTTGGCCCCGGCGCTGACCGTCGGCTTGACGACCACGTCCCCGGCGGGCACCTGCACGTCGTCGCCGGGCTCGTACCACCTCGTCGGCGCGACCGGCAGCCCGGCATCCGCAAGCTGGCGCAGGTAGGTCTTGTCGCTGTTCCAGGCGAGCACCTCGGCGGGGTTGGCGAGTCGCGGCACCGACCGCGCCCACGCCAGGAACTCTGCCCGCCGCAGCGTGTAGTCCCAGGTGGACCGGACGATGACCAGGTCGGCGCCGGACCAGTCGACGGCCGGGTCGTCCCACACGGCGGGCTGCGCGCCGACGCCGGCGGCGCGCAGGGCCGCGATCGCCACGTGCTCGTCCTCGTCGCCGGCCGGCATCTCCGCGCAGGTGGCCAGCAGCACCCGGGGCATCAGCCGGGTCAGCCGAGGTCGGGGAAGAACAGCGCGATCTCGCGTCCGGCCGACTCCAGGGAGTCCGAGCCGTGCACGAGGTTCTCGCGGTTGGAGACCGACAGGTCGCCCCGGATGGAGCCGGGCGCGGCCTTGCGACCATCCGTCGCACCGTTGAGCAGGCGTACGACCTCGACCGCCTCGTCGCCCTCAAGCACCATCGCGACCAGCGGCCCCGAGGTGACGAAGGCACGCAGCGGCGGGTAGAAGTCGCGCTGCACGTGCTCGGCGTAGTGCCGGTCGGCCAGCGCGCCGTCGATGGTGCGCAGGTCCATCGCCACCATCGACAGACCCTTGGCCTCGTAGCGGCCGAGCACCTCCCCCACCAGGCCGCGGCGGACGGCGTCCGGCTTGAGCAGGACAAGGGTGCGCTGGGTCGCGGCAGCCGGAGTCATGGGCGGCAGACTAACTAGGCGGCGGCCGGAGCGGGCGGCCCGCCCGCCTCCCGCTGGGCCTTGAGTGCCTCGACCCGTCGGCCCAGCACCAGCGCCAGCACCCACAGCCCGCCGAACAGTAGCCCGACCACGAACATCGCCGAGGTGAGGAAGCCCAGCGCAAGGGCACCGGCCTGCACCGCCCAGCCGAGCCCGTACGCCCACCGGTGCGACAGCAGGCCCGCGGCCATGACGGCCAGCAGCGCCAGCCCGAGCCCGGCGAACAGCGCGGGCGCCGGGTCGAGGCCGGACACCTGGATCAGCACCGGCACCGACAAGGCAATGACGACCGCCTCGAACGCGAGCACCGCCGCGGCCATCGCGCGCACCTCAGATCGCTCCGTCGGACACGCCGAGCAGGGTGCGGGCCTCGCCGACGGTCACGACCGACCCGGTCACGAGCACGCCGCCACTGCCGAGCGACTCGCCGAACGAGCCGCCCGCCTCGGCCAGGCCCGCGGCGACATCGAGGGCGTCGTCGAGCCGGCTGGCCACGTGCACCCGGTCGGCGCCGAACATGTGCTCGGCCACCTCGCCGACCTCGTCGGCGGGCATGGCCCGAGCTGTCGACCCTTGGGTGCACACGATCTCGGCCAGCACCGGCTCGAAGGCAGCCAGCATCTGCTCGACGTCCTTGTCGGACATCACGCCGACCACCCCGATCAGCGGGCTGAACGAAAACGCCTCCTGGACGGCCTCGGCGGTTGCCCGCGCGCCGTGCGGGTTGTGGGCGCAGTCCAGCACGAACGTCGGGCTTCGGCGGGCCACCTCGAGCCGTCCGGGGGAGGTCACGGTGGCGAAGGCCGCGCGGACGGCGGCGGGGTCCAGCTCGGCACCACCACCGACGAACGCCTCGACGGCGGCGACCGCGGCGGCCGCGTTGTGCGCCTGGTGCGCTCCGTGCAGCGGCAGGAAGATCTCGTCGTACTCCCGGCCCAGCCCGCGTACGGTCACGAGTTGGCCGCCGACACCGGCCAAGCGGGTCGCGACGCCGAACTCGACCCCCTCGCGCACCACGTTGGCACCCACCTCGGCCGCCCGTCGCAGCAACACCTCAGCCACCTCACCCGACTGCTCGGCGAGGACGCCGATGGCGCCGGGTTTGAGGATGCCGGCCTTCTCCACGGCGATGTCGGCCGGGTTGTCGCCGAGGTAGTTCGCATGGTCGACGGCGATCGGCGTCACCACCGCCACCTGCCCGTCCGCGACGTTCGTCGCGTCCCAGGACCCACCCATGCCGACCTCGACGATCGCGACGTCGACGGGGGCGTCGGCGAAGGCCGCGTACGCCATCGCGGTGAGCGCCTCGAAGAAGCTCACCGGGTGGCGCCCGGATCGGTCCACCACCTCCAGATAAGCCGCGACGTCGCCGTACGCGGCGACGAACTGCTCCTCGCTCAGCGGCCGGCCATCGAGGCTGATCCGCTCGGTCATCGACTGCAGGTGCGGGCTGATGTACCGGCCGGTACGCAGGCCGAGCGTGCGCAGCAGGGCATCGATCATCCGGCTCGTCGACGACTTGCCGTTCGTACCGGTCAGGTGGATCACGGGGTAGCCGGCCTGCGGTTCGCCGAGCAGGTCGACCAGCGCGCGGATGCGGTCGAGGCTGGGGTCCAGCCGGGTCTCCGGCCAGCGGGCGAGCAGGGCGCGCTCGACGTCGCCGTACAACGGGTGCGGGACGGGGGTCGCGGCGGTGGCGCTGGAGTCATCCATCGCTGCCGAGTATCCCTCCCCTCCCCGCCATCCGCGGATTCTGGTTGCTCGATCCGCGGATTCTGGTCACCGCCCAGCATCGAGCGACGTCTGGCGGGCCGTCAGCTCGCCCAGTCCGGGCGCAACGCGAAACCCGACACCCCGTCCTCACCGGAGCGCGAGGCCAGCACCTGGTGCAACTGGATCTTGTTGCGCTCGAAGGCCAACCGCGACCCCGCCATGTACATGCCCCAGACCCGGGCGGTGCCGACCCCGGCGTCGGCGACGCACTCGTCCCAGTGCGTCACCAGGTTGCGGCACCACGCCGCCAGCGTCAGCGAATAGTGCTCGCGCAGGTTCTCCTCGTGGCGCACCTCGAGCCCGCGGTCCTGCATCGCGCTGATGATGTGGCCCGAGCCGGTCAGTTCACCGTCGGGGAACACGTAGCGGTCGATGAACGCCCCGGTCGAGGCAACCGTGTTGTCGGGGCGGGTGATGCAGTGGTTGAGCAGCCGGCCGCCCGGTCGCAGCCGGTCGTGCAGGAAGCCGAAGTACGCCGGGTACTCCCGCAGCCCGATGTGCTCGGTCAGGCCGATCGAGCTGATCGCGTCGAAGCCTGTCTCGGGGACGTCGCGGTAGTCGCTGTGCCGCACCTCGGCCAGGTCGCCGAGCCCCTCGCGCTCGATCGCCTGCTGCGCCCAGCTCGCCTGCTGCGCGGACAAGGTGGCGCCGATCACGTGCACGCCGTACTCCCGCGCAGCGTGCCGCACCATGCCGCCCCACCCGCACCCGACGTCGAGCAGCCGCGTGCCCGGGCGCAGCCCCAGCTTGCGGGCCACCAGGTCGTACTTCGCCGTCTGTGCCTCCTCCAACGTGGTGTCCACCGTCGGGTACAGCGCACAGGTGTAGGTCATGGACGGCCCGAGCACCCGCTCGTAGAAGGCGTTCGACACGTCGTAGTGCCGTTGGATGGCCACCGCGTCCCGGTTGCGGGTGTGCCGCAGCCCGTCCAGGGTGCGCCGCCAGCGAGGCAGGTGCTCCTGCGGCGGTGGCGGCGGCGGTTTCAGATGCGTCCAGCCGATCTGCTTGACCAGGCGCAGCAGCGCAGCGGGTGAGGGGGCGTTGGCGTCGAAGCCGCCGGACACGGCCTCCAGCAGCCCGTACGGGTCGCCCGGGTGGACGCCGTGGATCTCCAGGTCGCCCGCCACGTACGCGCGGGCCATACCCAGGTCGCCCGGCGCGGTGACGACGTAGGACAGCCCGCGCTCGTTAGCCAGATGCACGGTGAGCTCGGCGTCGACGGGGCCTGCGCTGCTGCCGTCGAAGGCGGTCAGGCGAAACGGCAGGCCGCGCGGGCTCAGCGCCGCGAAGGCCGTCGCCACGGGGGTACGGACCGAAGTGGGGCTGAGCGTCACTGTCGATGCACCGCCTTGTCGTAGAGATCGGTCAACCTGCTGCCGGCGTCGTATCGGGCCGCGACGGCGGCCCGGGCCGCCCCGCCGTACTTCAGGTCGAACTCGGCGCGGTCGTAGTAGGCGTCGGAGTACAGCGACTTGTGTCCGCCGAGCTCCGCGACCTGCCGCTCGACCATCCGGTTGACGTCGCCGTCGGCGGCGCCGGGGGCGATCGGCACCGTCCCCCAGAAGCCGACGTTGACATAGCCGCGGCCGGGCTCCAGCGGGTACGCGGGCCAGCTGCGGGCGCTGCCGGGGCCGGCGGGCTCGCGCAGCCGCAACGGGCACAGCCACACTGGCCGCATCCCGACGGCTGCGTCGAACCAGCTCAGGAAGTCGGCCAGCCGCTCCACCGGCACCTCCACGTCTTGGACCACCCGCTCGCGAGGCGGCCGACCTCGCCAACGGTCGACGCTGGCTGCCAGGCCGTACCGGTGCTCGAGGCCGACCAGGCGGTGGTACACGTCGCTGCGCCGCCAGCGCCGCGGCCAGAGCCGCCGTACGACCGGGTGCTGGGCCCCGAAGGCCGCTGAGCACCAGAACCAGTCGGTGTCCCAACGCCACAGGTAGTCCTCGACGGTGAGTGCATCGGTGTCGCGCTCGCGGATCGAGCGGTAGTACACCTGCTGGCCGGTGTAGTCGCTGGTCCGCGCCTCGTGCTCGGACCCGCGGCCGAGGCTCAGGTACGCCTCCTGGGGCGTGAAGGCGACGCCGTCGACGAAGTCCACCGGCTGCCCGTCGTAGAGCTTGTCGGCGAGCACCTGCGTGATGAGCTCGGTGAGGTGGTCGAGGTCGCGCGCCCGGACGTGCCGCACTGCCACATAGGGCGCGACGGGCGCGAGCTCGATGCGCAGCCGGGTGGCGTAGCCGAGCGAGCCGTAGGAGTTGGGGAAGGCCGCGAACAGGCCCGCGTGCGCACCGTCGGGGGTGGCGGTCACGACGTCGCCAGAGCCGGTGAGCACGTCCAGCTCGAGCATCGACTCGTGCGGCAGCCCGGCCCGAAACGACGTCGACTCGATGCCCAGGCCGCTGACGGCGCCGCCCAGGGTGATCGTGCGCAGCTGGGGCACGACCAGCGGCATCAGACCGTGCGCAAGGGTGGCGGCGACCAGCCGCTCGTAGGTGCACATGCCCTGCACCTCGGCGGTACGGGTCACCGGGTCGACGGCCAGCACGCCGTCGATGCCGGACACGTCGAGACCGCGGGCCTGCGCCCGGGTGCGCGGCCGGAACAGGTTGGACGTGGGCTTGGCCAGCCGGACCGGCGCATCGGCCGGCAGCGCGGCGTACGACGCCTGCAGCCGGCGCACCGCGGCTGCGTGCTGGTCGGGTGGCGCGTGGAGCACGACGCCCACGCTAGCGGCCCGCTCACCACACCCGTGATCTGCTCAATTCGTCCGTGTCGGAAGGCACGGATCGTGAGCAGGGGGCGGGGGGGCATCACCCGCTCCGTACGATGGCGACCCATGAACACCCCACGCCCGCCACACGCGATCAGCGTGCCCGACAAGCCCGCGCTGGAGGGCCTGGAGGCGACGTGGAGCCGGGTCTGGGAGGAGCAGGGGACCTACCGGTTCGACCGCACCGCGGCGCGGGCCGACGTGTACAGCATCGACACCCCGCCGCCGACGGTGTCGGGGTCGCTGCACGTCGGGCACGTGTTCAGCTACACCCACCCCGACCTGATCGCGCGTTACCGGCGCATGACCGGCAAAGAGGTGTTCTACCCGATGGGGTGGGACAACAACGGGCTGCCGACCGAGCGTCGGGTACAGAACTACTACGGCGTGCGGGTGGACGTGACGCTGCCGTACGAGGAGGCCTTCGAGCCGCCCGCCAAACCCGACCCCAAGCGCCAGCTACCGGTGAGCCGGCGGAACTTCATCGAGCTGTGCGAGCGGCTGATCGAGACTGACGTCGCGGTGTTCGAGGACCTGTGGCGCACGCTCGGGCTCTCGGTGGACTGGACCCAGCTGTACACCACGATCGGCGACCGCTCACTGGTGGCGAGCCAGCGGGCGTTCCTGCGCAACCTGGCCCGGGGCGAGGCCTACCAGGCCGAGGCACCGACGCTGTGGGACGTGAGCTTCCAGACCGCCGTCGCGCAGGCCGAGCTGGAGGCCCGCGACTATCCCGGCCACTACCACCGGGTCAGCTTCCACGGGCCTGACGGACTGGTGCCGATCGAGACGACGCGACCGGAGCTGATCGCGACCTGCGTGGCGCTGATCGCGCACCCCGACGACGGGCGCTACCAGCAGTTGTTCGGCCGCACCGTGCGCTCGCCGCTTTTCGGGGTCGAGCTGCCGGTGCTGGCCCATCCCGCCGCCGAGCCCGACAAGGGCGCGGGCATCGCGATGTGCTGCACCTTCGGCGACCTGACCGACGTTCAGTGGTGGCGCGAGCTGCAGCTGCCCATCCGCACGGTGATCGGGCGGGACGGACGTGTCCTGCGCGAGTCGCCGGCGTGGATCGAGACCGAGACCGGGCGGCAGGCGTACGAGAACCTCGCCGGCAAGACCGTGTTCTCGGCCCGGGAGGCGACGGTCGAGGCGTTGCGGGAGGCCGGCGACCTCGACGGCGAGCCGCGTGCCACCCAGCGCGTGGCCAACTTCTACGAGAACGGCGACAAGCCGCTGGAGATCGTGTCGACCCAGCAGTGGTACATCGCCAACGGTGGGCGCGACGCGGGTCTGCGCGGTGCGCTGATCGAGCGTGGCCGCGAGATCTCCTGGACACCGGACTTCATGCGGCACCGGTTCGAGAACTGGGTCAACGGACTCAACGGTGACTGGCTGATCAGCCGGCAGCGGTTCTTCGGGGTGGCGTTCCCCGTCTGGTACCCCCTCGACGCCGACGGCGAACGAGTCCGGGGCAAGGTGCTGGTGCCCGACGAGACCGAGCTCCCCGTCGATCCGACGTCGTCGGTGCCCACCGGATACGTCGAGGAGCAGCGCGACCAGCCGGGTGGCTTCACCGCCGAGACCGACGTGATGGACACCTGGGCGACGTCGTCGCTCTCGCCGCACATCGTCTGCGGCTGGGAGCGTGACAAGGACCTGTTCGCCCGGACGTTCCCGATGGACCTCAACACCCACGCCCACGAGATCATCCGTACCTGGCTGTTCAGCCGGGTCGTGCGCGCCCACCTGGAGAACGACACGATCCCCTGGCGGCACGCGATGCTCTCAGGCTTCGTGGTCGACCCCGACCGCAAGAAGATGAGCAAGTCCAGGGGCAACACCGTCGTTCCCACCGACATCCTCGAGCGGTACGGGTCCGACGCGGTGCGCTGGCGGGCGGCGACGGCCAGACCGGGGCTCGACACCCCCTTCGACGAGGCCCAGATGAAGGTCGGTCGTCGGCTGGCGATGAAGGTGCTGAACGTCAGCAAGTTCGTCCTGACCCAGCCGGGCATCGGCGCGGCGGCCGCGTCCGAGCTGTACGCCTCGGTCTCCGAGCCGCTCGACCTGGCCATGCTGCGGCGGCTGCGCCAGGTGGTGAACGCGGCCACCGCCGCCTTCGAGGCCTACGACTACACCACCGCGCTGGACGTGACCGAGCGCTTCTTCTGGACGTTCTGCGACGACTACGTCGAGCTGGTCAAGGAGCGGGCGTATGGCGCGCGCGGTGCGGACGCGGCGCTCTCGGCGCGGGCGGCACTGGCCCGCGCCCTGAACGTCCAGCTGCGGCTGCTCGCGCCGTTCCTGCCGTACGTCACCGAGGAGGTCTGGTCGTGGTGGCTGGACGGCTCGGTGCACCGGGCCGCCTGGCCGACCGCGGAGGCCGACCTGCAGACGCTGCCGCAGGACCCCGACGTGCTGGTCGCCGCCGGTGCGCTGCTCGGTGCGCTCCGCGGGGCCAAGTCCGCGGCCAAGGTGTCGATGCGTACCGAGGTGCTCAGCGCGACGGCCCGGGGGCCGGAGCCCACGTTGGAGCTGGCGCTGCGGGCGCTGGCCGACGTGCGGGCCGCCGGGCGGGTGAGCGGCAAGCTCGTGCTCACTCCCGACGGGCCCAGTGGCTCCGAGGGGACAGCCGGGGCCGACGGCGCATCGGAGTCGGTGCGCGTCGAGGCCGAGCTCGCCCCGCACTAGCCGCCTGTCGCCAGCCCGTCCGGGCTAGGCCCAGCCCCACCGCAGCCCAGTCATCACTCACAGTGAACTCGACGTTGACGTAGAGCGAGCACGTCCGGAGAACCACACCCCGCCGTCAAGAAATTTACCTGGTTTGTGACAAATCATTGCGCAAATGCGGAACAGCCGTCAGTGTCACAACGGTGTCGGACGCAACCCCCGTCCGGCGCGCGACGGAGGCCGACAGGGCCGGTTGTGACGACGAGGAGGCAGCATGCGTGGTCGACGGATGACTTTGGTGGGCGTGGCGGCGGTGATGTGCCTGGGGATCCCCGGCATCCCGCCGCGCCGTTAGGTGGAGACAGCGAGGTGACGGTCGGCAGCAACGACCGGTACTTCTCCCACAACAAGCAGAACGAGCCGGGGCTGGCGGTCAACCCGGTC
>JACCVL010000097.1 GCA_013698185.1 Nocardioidaceae bacterium | reverse complement strand
GTGCCGGCGAGTGTGTCGGTGATCGGATAGGTGGCAAAGCTCGAGGCGCGCTGCTCGCCGTCGGACACGATGGGGGCGCCGGTCGCCTCCATCCGCTCGACCGAGTCCTTGCAGGCTGCGTCCTGCTCGGCCGCCAGATCGTCGAAGCCGATGCTGCCCGCGTCGTATTCCGCGATGGCCTTCTGCAACCTGGCGGGTCGTGGCAGGGAGCCGACGTTCTCGGTCGGGATGGACATGTGGGGGTCTCCTCCTCGTCGAGGGTCCGCGCCGGCGGGCGGACTCGGCAACGACCCTATGACCCCGCGCGGAGTCGAGCCAGGTGGTCCCGGCACCGTGTTGCCACCGCGTCCAGCTCCGCCAAGGTCTGGTCGAGGTCGTCGCGCCGCTGCTCGAGGTCGGCGCGGCGGATGTCGATCTGTCCCAGCAGGTACTCCAGCTGGCCGGCCTCACCCGGCTCGGCGTCGTACATGTCGACGATGGCCGCGATCTCGTCCAGGCTGAAGCCGAGCCGGCGCCCGCGCAGGACCAAGGCCAGCCGGACCCGGTCGCGAGCCTCGTACACCCGCTGTCCGCCCTCGCGGCGGGGCGCGAGCAGGCCCTTGTCCTCGTAGAAGCGGATCGTGCGTGCCGTGACGCCGAACTCGCACGCGAGGTCGGCGATGCGCCAGGTGCCCGTGCCCATGCCCATGCCCAGAGCGTGCCTGACGTTGACGTCAACGTAAAGCGCAGTCGGCCCGACCCTCGTCCAAGACCTCACCGCCGACGGCGACGAACTGCCACCGGTACGAACCGTCGCCGAGGTCGAGTCGCAGCACCCCGCTGCGCCCGGCGACGCGGGTCTCGGTCAGCGGGTCGGCCGGCGCCGTGAAGTCTCGCAGCTCGGCCCCGCCGGTGCCCGCGACGATCTCGACCGTGCCCTGCCCGTCCGCCGCGCCGGCGGCATCTCGTGCCGCGAACCGCTCGTAGTCATGGTCGTGGCCGTTGAGAACAAGGTCGACCCCGCCGTCGGCGGCGGTCCGCCACAGCCCGTCGGAGCTCTCGGTGTCGCCGTGCTCGCCCGTTGACCAGCGGGGGTGGTGCCAGTAGGCCAGCGTGCAGGACGCGTCATTGCGCGCGAGGTCGTCGGCGAGCCAGCGCTGCTGGGCTGAGGACGCGTCGCAGGCCAGCAGTTCGCAGCCGTCGTTGCTGTTCAAGGCGACCAGGTGCCAGTCCCCGAGGTCGAAGGAGTAGTAGCCGTTGCTGCCGGGGTGCGCCGCCGCGCCGAAGAAGTCGAAGTAGCCGCTGGCCCGCTCGCTGGCGTAGTACTCGTGGTTGCCGGGCACCGGGTGCGTGACGTCGACGAACCGGCCCCAGGTCTTGGCGTAGCTGGTGCGGAAGGCACTGAGGGCGCCGTCGGGGTACTGGTTGTCGCCGAGGGTCAGCACCGCGTCGGGGTCGATGCTCTCCACCAGCGTCGCGGTCTGGGCGGCTCCGCAGTCCGGGCCTGGGCAGGTGCTGATGTCGCCGGCGGCGACCACCGTGACCGAGCCGGCTGGCCCGGGTCCGGTTCCGGCTCCAGCGGCGGAGCCCCCGCCGGCACTCGGGGTGCCGCATGCAGCCAGCACCGTCAACCCGGCGGCGGCAAGCGCGGCGACGGCCGCTTGGGCGGCGGCGGGCAGTGGTCGACTCACCCGTTGATTGCACCACGCCCGCCGGGTTGCCGACGGCGGTTCGCGGTTGCCGGGCCTGCCTGGGGTGCTTTACGTTGACGTCAACGTAAAGCACCACAGGAGGTCACTGATGACGTCGTTCGAGCTGTCCCGCGAGCACGAGGAGTTTCGCCGGTCCGTGCGCGAGTTCGCGCGGGCCGAGATCGCCCCGCACGCGGCGCAGTGGGACCGCACGCACCACTTCCCCATCGACACGGTCCAGGCGATGGGTGCGCTGGGCCTGTTCGGGCTCACCGCGCCGGCGGAGTTCGGTGGGGCCGCCGGGGACTTCACCAGCCTGTGCGTGGCCATCGAGGAGGTCGGCCGGGTCGACCAGTCGATGGGCATCACCCTCGAGGCGGCGGTCGGCCTCGGCATCAACCCGCTGCTGGAGTACGGCACCCAGGAGCAGAAGGAGCGGTGGCTGCCCGACCTTATCGAGGGACGTACGCTCGCCGGCTTCGGTCTGACCGAGGCCGGCTCGGGCTCTGACGCCGGTGGCCTGCGCACCCGTGCCGACCTGCACGACGGCTCCTGGGCGCTCAACGGGGACAAGCAGTTCATCACCAACTCTGGCAGCGAGATCACCGCGCTGGTCACCGTCGCCGCCCGTACGGGCGAACGCCCCGACGGCCGCCCCGAGATCTCCACCATCGTGGTCCCGAGCGGGACGCCCGGATTCGTCGTCGAGCCGGCCTACGACAAGCTCGGCTGGCACGCCTCCGACACCCATCCGCTGACCTTCACCGACGCCACCGTCCCGGCGGACCACCTGCTCGGTGAGCGCGGCCGCGGCTTCG
>JACCVL010000204.1 GCA_013698185.1 Nocardioidaceae bacterium | reverse complement strand
TCGTCCTGGACGCGTTCGCCGGGTCCATCGAGGTTGCGGCCGTCGACGAGGACCTGGACCGCCTCACCGAGCGCGAGCGGGAGGTCATGCGGCTCATCGCCCGCGGCTATGCCTACAAGGAGGTGGCTCGCGAGCTGTTCATCTCGATCAAGACCGTCGAGACACACATGTCCAGCGTGCTGCGCAAGCTTCAACTGTCGTCCCGGCACGAGCTCACCCGCTGGGCGTCCGACCGGCGCCTGCTCTGAGCACCGGCGAGGATGACGTCAACGGGGCGGCACGCGACAGGTTTGACACGTCGGTCCTCACCCGTTAACCGGCCAGTGCCGGTTCCACTTGGGTGCAAGCGATCGGGCGTAGGCGAGACCGTGGTTCACCCAGAGCCGGAGTGCGTCGTCAGTTTCGAGGCACTCGACGCCGATGTGTAACCACCGTCCATCTCTCACCCGCGCATCTCAAAGCGGCGCACGTGCTGCTGATTGACCAAAGACTCAGCCTGGGCCGGATCGATACGCAACAGAAGGCCACCCTGGCTGCTGGCACTAACCGCCAAATTCCCGTGCACGAGGAAGGCGAGCCCGCCGAACATCCGCTTCTCGCTCATCCCCGGCTCCTCGTGGACGACTTCCCGGATCCGGTCGGCAAGCTCGTCGTCGTACGCCATAGCGGCAGTATGGCGCGGGACGCGGACGGCAGACGCGTGACCTTGCCCGTACCGTCGGGATACAGATGAAGGTGGTCAGCGACCGGCTCGGGCACAGCTCGACCTCGACATCGGCGCGGACCTCGGTACCCGCGTGGTGCCAGTGGTGCCGCGGGACGCCGCTGATCGGTCGGCGGGGCTGCGACGGGGAGGACCAGTCACGAGGGTGCGCCATCAGCGACTCGAACCCCGAACCCGCTGAAATTGGCCACGCAGTTTCTTGAGGACTGACGGTAGCGCTCATATGGCCGCTGACCAGCGCGTTTGCCACCTTGGCCGGACTGTCGCCTACCCGGGTTTTCGGGCCATTCGGCGCTGATCGAGGTGGCGTAAACCGGGCGCCTTGTCGGTGCGGGCTGCAAGGCTGCCGCGCGCGAGGAGACCTGTCGGTCCTCGGCACCGCGGCCGCAATATTGCTTTGCAATATTGTTTCTGTCGAGCATAATGGAGAGCAAGCCTTGAAGTTGAAGTTCACCCGGAGCTCGCGGCGACAACCGAGCCCGAGGTCACCGTGAACGAGCGCGGCGAGGATGAGTACCTCTGGGTCGGAGCCGATGATCGAGGAGTGATCTTGGAGATAGCTGCGGTAGTCGTCGAGCACGATCTGCTGCTGATTCTCCATGTGATGCCTCGGAGTTACAGGAGGAAGTGATGGGCAAGTACGTCGACGCCGGCGACCTGGACCTCGACAGCGAGGTCGTGCGTCGCAAGGACGGTTCGCGCATCACCGAGGAGCAGGCGGCTGAGCAGGGAAAGCGGATCGCGCGGCGCGGTCGGCCCTCGCTGACGGGGAAGGCGGAGACGTCCCCACAGATCGGAGTTCGCCTCTCGTCGGATCTCAACGAGCGGCTCAAGGCTCGTGCAGCGCGTGAGGGAAAGAAGCCCTCGGAGGTCGTGCGCGAGGCGCTGGAGCACTACGTCTGATGGTCGGGCGTCGATCGCCTCAGGAAAGCATCGAGCACGCCAACGAGCTTGCGGACGTGTTCGAGCAGTACGAGCCGTCGGCTGAGGACCTGGTCCAGGATGCTCTCGGGGACGATCGCGAAGGCTGAGCGGAGCGTGGCCACAGCTGCTCCGTCCCCCTGATAGTCGCCCGCTCTCCGTCAGCGGCCAGCGGGTCAAGGGTGAGTGGAGCGAATCAGACCTCGCCGGTTTCCTCGTCGACTGACGCCTCAGCATCGTCGAACATGCCCATCAGTCTCCCGATGCGGCGAAGCTCGTGATCTACGGCGGAGGCGGGTCTGGCGGCGGAGGCGGTGGCGCGGGTTATTGAGGCTGCTGGGGCTGGTGCGGCCCATGAGCGTCTCATTTTGGTACTGCCGATCGCCGCCGCGGATGTTACAACGGCGCTGCGGCCAGGGAACACGTTGCCCAAGACGTACTGACGTACACGAACCCTGGAGGGCGAGATGACAGGCTCCCTGTCCCGTCGTTGCGCGGCCGAGCTGGTCGGGACGGCGTTGCTGATCGTCTTCGGCCCGGGGTCGGTCGTGGCCGCGCTGACGGTCGGCAAGTCCCTCGACTACGCCGCCCTCGGCGTAGTCGGGCTCTCCTTCGGCCTGGTCGTCGCCATCGTCATCTATGCGTTCGGCACCACGTCCGGAGCGCACATCAACCCGGCTGTCACCGTCTCGCTCGCCGTGACCGGTCGCTTCGCCTGGCGTGAGGTCGCACCGTACGTCGGCGCGCAGCTGCTCGGGTGCGTGCTCGGGGCCGTGCTCATCGTCGGGGCCTTCGGCCAGGTGGCGGTCGACCGCGGCAATGTGGGCGGGGTGGCCTTCGCCCCCGGCGTGGACTACCCGCAAGCGATCCTGGTCGAGGCGGTGGCGACGTTTCTGCTCATGCTGGCGATCATGGGTACCGCCGTGGACCGCCGCGCCCCCGCCGGCTGGGCTGGGCTCGTCATCGGGCTGTCGGTGACGTGCCTGGTGGTCGTCTTCGGCCCCCTGACCGGTGCCGCCGTCAACCCGGCCCGCGCCCTCGGTCCCAACGCCGCGGCCAGCCTGTTCGGCGGCGACGTCGTGTGGCAGCAGTACCCCGCCTACGTCGTGGGGTCACTGCTCGGTGGTATCGCCGCGGCGCTCAGCTACGACCTCATCGCCCGCCCGCGAGACGCCGAGGACGCGGATGAGCCGGCCCAGGGAACCCAGGGTGACGTAGTCGGATCCCGCGAGTGACCGGGGCCCAGGCCGCACGGGATCGAACAGGAGGTACGAGCCGGAAGCGTTGAGATGTCCCTCGATGGTGAACAAGTAGTCCCCAGCAGCGATAGACGGTAAGGAAGAGCACTCATGGCAGGTAACAAAGGCGTGGCATACATGGGCCCCGGCAAGGTCGAGGTCCACGAGATCGACTATCCCAAGCTTGAGCTGCACGATGGCCCCGGTGTCAACCCGGCAAACGTGGGGCGCAAGTGCAACCACGGAGTGATCCTGAAGGTCGCGACGACCAACATCTGCGGTAGCGACCAGCACATGGTTCGCGGCCGGACCACCGCCCCGCACAACCTGGTGCTCGGTCACGAGATCTTGGGCGAGGTCGTCGAGGCCGGTTCAGATGTCGAGTTCATCAAGGTCGGCGACCTGTGCTCGGTGCCGTTCAACATCGCGTGCGGCCGCTGTCGCAACTGCAAGGAGGGCAAGACCGGCATCTGCCTGAACGTCAACCCGGCCCGCCCCGGCGCCGCCTACGGCTACGTCGACATGGGTGGGTGGGTCGGCGGCCAGGCGGAGTACGTCATGATTCCCTACGCCGACTGGAACCTGCTCCGCTTCCCTGACAAGGACCAGGCGCTGGCCAAGATCACGGACCTGACGATGCTCTCCGACATCTTCCCGACCGGCTTCCACGGTGCCGTCACGGCCGGGGTCAAGCCCGGCTCGACGGTGTACGTCGCCGGCGCTGGGCCGGTAGGTCTCGCCGCCGCGGCGGGTGCGCAGCTGCTGGGGGCGGCCGTCGTGATCGTGGCCGACCTGGTCCCGGAGCGCCTCGCGCAGGCCAAGAGCTTCGGCTGC
Source organism: Nocardioidaceae bacterium (assembly GCA_013698185.1). Lineage (GTDB taxonomy): Bacteria > Actinomycetota > Actinomycetes > Propionibacteriales > Nocardioidaceae > JACCVL01. The sequence continues at coordinate 808 of JACCVL010000204.1, read as the reverse complement.
GAGGTCGTCGACGTCTCCAAGGGAGACCCCAAGGACCAGATCGAGCAGCTGCTCGGCGTCCCCGAGGTCGACGCTGCTGTCGACGCGGTGGGATTCGAAGCGCGTGGACACGGTGAGGGTGCGAGCGAAGAGGCACCCGCGACCGTCCTGAACTCGCTGATGGAGCTCACCGCAGCCGGGGGAGCGATCGGTATCCCCGGGCTCTACGTCACCGGGGACCCCGGCGGCGTCGACGAAGCCGCGAAGGTCGGCTCGCTGTCGTTGAGCCTGGGCACCGGGTGGGCCAAGTCGCTGTCGTTCGTCACCGGCCAATGCCCGGTCATGAGGTACAACTACGGCCTGATGCAGGCGATCTTGCACGACAGGGTGCAGATCGCCAAGGCGGTCAACGCCACCGTCATCCCGCTGGACCAGGCGCCGCAGGGCTACGCCGACTTCGACAGCGGAGCGGCCAAGAAGTACGTCATCGATCCACACGGCATGGTCGCCTGACGCCAGCGTTCCCGCCGAGGGGCTCCCACGGAGGAGCCCCTCAGCGGGGCTGCGGTTTGACGACACGCCCGCTTCGCCGTGGCGGATCGGGCATCAGACCGGAGCCCGGTGGGCGCGACATCGTTGCGCTAGACACCTACTGGCGCGTCTTGGCTCGTCCAAGCCCGCCGGTTTCAGGCCCGACCTCGTGCTGTGTGCGCCATCAGGGACTCGAACCCCGAACCCGCTGATTAAGAGTCAGCTGCTCTGCCAATTGAGCTAATGGCGCCGGTGCAACGGGCAACTGTAGCAGCGCCCAGGCCACCCGCCGCACCCG
>JACCVL010000181.1 GCA_013698185.1 Nocardioidaceae bacterium | reverse complement strand
CGCATCGACATCGACCCGTCCGCAGACCAGAAGGTCAATGCTGTGCGGCTGTTGCGACGCGTCCCGCAGTTCGAGGAGGAGACCGGTATCACCAGCGACCGCGACGACCTCCGCAAGAAGCTCTACGACACGTTCGCACAGGAGGGCGAGGGGTGCCCCGACTACGAGGACGGCGTCGAGCCGTGGCTGGGCGACCGGGAGGGTTTCGCCGCGATGCCGGCCGGTGCGGGCTCGGAGCCGGACCCACTGGTGGTCGTGCAGGTCACCGACGAGGACGCGGCAAAGGCCGGGATCACCGAGCTCAGCCAGTGCAGCGGGTCTGACGGGACCGGGGTGGCCTTCGTCGGCGACTATGCGCTGATCGCCGAGACCCAGGACTTGGCCGACGACTTCGCCGCGGCGGCCGAGGAGGCACCGCTGGCCGACGACGCCGACTACCTGGCCGACATGGACGCCTTGGGAGAGGCCGGGATCGCGTCGGGCTGGCTCGACCTGCAAGCCGCCTTCGACCAGGCCCTCACCGGCGACGAGCAGGTAGCCTTCGCCGCGTCCGGTGCCGGGCAGGCCGAGTCCGCGGCGATGGCCTTGACCGCCGGGTCGGACAACCTGGAGCTGACTCTGGCCGTCAACGGCACCCTGATGTCCCCCGACGCCGGAGTCACCTCCTTCGGTGACCTGCCGGCCTCGACGCTGTTCGGGTTCGGTTTCACCGGTGGAGCCGAGGCCGTGCAGAAGCTCTGGGACCAGGCGCAGAGTTCGTCGGCGGACAGCGACATGGGCGATCTGGAGGACTTCGCCGCCACCGTGGAGCGCGAGACCGGTTTCGTGCTGCCGCGCGACGTGCAGACCCTCTTTGGTGACGACTTCGTGCTGGCGCTGGACTCCGAGGGCCTCGAGCTGGACTCGTCGGGGATCCCCGACCCCCGCTCGATCCGGCTCGGCCTGCGGACGAGCAGCGAGTTCGCCGAGGTGCAGGAGCTGGCGGCCAGGTTCGAGCAAGTCCTGGCGTTCGTGGCACCCGCCGACCTGGTCGAGCAGGAGTCCGAGCGTGGCAGCGTGATCGCCAGCAACGACGACTACGCCGCGGCGCTGGCCGAGGGGGGCGGTCTGGCTGATGCGGCCAACTACCAGGCGGCGGTCGCCGACGCCGACGAGGCCGCCGGCGTGATGTACGTCGACTTCGACCTGATGCTCGATGTCGCGAACCAGTTGAGCGACCAGACCGGCGCCGAGATGCCTGCCGACGCGCGCGAGACGCTCGAGGTGCTGAGCGCGTTCGGGGTCTCCTCGTCGGTTGACGGGGAGTACTCCATGGCGACCATGCGGCTCGTGTTCAACTGAGTCACCGGCTGACCGGCGCCACCACCGCGTCGGTCAGCGCGATGAGGTCGTCGGGTGCCAGCTCGAGCTGCAGGCCCCGCCGGCCACCGGACACCCACACCGTCGGATGCGCCGTCGCGCTGTCATCGACCACGGTCGTCAGCCGGCGGCGCTGGCCCAGGGGCGAGATGCCGCCGACGACGTAGCCGGTCGCCCGCTCGGCAACGGCCGGGGCGGCCAGCTGGCCGCGCTTGCCCCCGACGGCGGCGGCCAGTGCCTTGAGGTCCAGCTGGCCGGCCACCGGCACGAGCGCGACTACCAGGCGCTGGTCCACCTGCACCAGCAGGGTCTTGAACAGCTGCCGCGGGTCCACGCCCAGTGCGCGCGCCGCCTGCTCGCCGTACGACGTCCCGTCGGCCAGATGGGAGTACGTCCGCTCCACGAAGCCGACTCCGGCTCGCGTCAGCGCAGCGGTCGCGGGGGTAGAGCGCATCGGCCGCTGCTTAGTTGGGGGACCAGCCGGTGCGGACGACGTCGGTGGCCGGCAGGCTCGGCAGCGCGGTCATCGCAGCCGTCTCGCTGCGCAACAGCCCAGCGAGCGCGGTCAGCCGGCTGGTGACGTCGGCTGCCTCGAGCAGGGCCTGCCGGTCGGCCAGCATGAACAACCCGCCGGCCGCGAGCGCGTAGGACAAGCTGAGCGGTTGGGTGGGCAGCTCGTCGACGCGCAGCTCGGCTCCGCGGATGTCGCTCAGTCGGGACCGGTAGGCCTCGAAGGCAGCGAGCGCCTGCAGGCAGGCCGTCTCCGGGTGGTCGCCGGCCGGCTCATCGAACCAGGTCACGTCGCCGGTGAGATAGGCCCGCTCCTCGTCCATGCCGTCGACGCGGAAGCGCCGCCGTCCCACCACCTCGAGCTCGAAGCGTCCGTCCGGGCGGTGCTCGATCGTCTCCACCGTCGCCTCACAACCGATCCGGTGCGCGGAGTGGACGGCCATGTCGCCGACCTCGTAACCGTCGCGGATCGCGACCACGCCGAATGCGCGTTCGTCCTCCGGCCTGGCCAGCAAGTCCGCGACCAGCTGTCGGTACCTGTCCTCGAAGACGAGCAGCGACAAGGGCATGCCGGGAAACAGCACCGTCCCCAGGGGGAACAGCGGCAACGGGTGACCCACGTCCACCAACGTAACCGCGCGGCGCCTCGAGCGCTGATCTCCGTAGACTGGCGCAGGTGATCCGCCGCATCGACCTGCGTGACGCCGACCGCACGCTGCCACCTGGCCCGGATGTGCTGCCGCGCGCAGCCGTCGACGTCGAAGCGGCGTTGGCGACCGTACGTCCGATCTGCGACGACGTGCGCGCGCGAGGTCTCGGGGCGGTCCTGGCCGCGAGCGCTCGCCTCGATGGTGTCGAGCAGAAGTCGATTGCCGTACCGGCCGATGCGCTGCGGGATGCGCTGCACGCCCTCGACCCCGATGTCCGCGTTGCGTTGGAGGAGTCAGTCGCCCGGTTGCGGCGCACCTGTCGAGCCGAGCGCGGCACCGACACCAGCACCGAGGTGGTGCCAGGCGGCACCGTGCACCAGCGTCTGGTTCCGCTGCGCCGGGTCGGCCTCTACGTGCCCGGCGGCCTCGCCCCGCTGGTCAGCAGCGTGCTGATGAACGTCGTGCCTGCCCAGGTGGCGGGGGTGGAGTCCCTGGCGGTGGCGAGCCCGCCGCAACGCGAGCACGGCGGTCTGCCCCACCCAACGATCCTGGCAGCGTGCGCGCTGCTCGGCGTGGAGGAGGTCTACGCCGTTGGCGGCGCGCAGGCGATCGCGATGTTTGCTTACGGCGCCGGCCCGTGCGCACCGGTCGACCTGGTCACCGGCCCGGGCAACATCTACGTGGTGGCGGCCAAACGCCTGCTGAAGGGGCGTATCGGGATCGACTCCGAGGCCGGCCCGACCGAGATCGCCGTGCTGGCCGACGACTCCGCCGACGCCGCCGACGTGGCCGCCGACCTGGTGAGCCAGGCCGAGCACGACCCGATGGCGGCCGCGGTCCTGGTCACCGACTCGGTCGCCCTGGCCGACGCGGTGAGTGCCGAGCTGGAGCGGCAGGTGCCGGCGGCCAAGCACGCGGAGCGGATCCGCGCGGCGCTCACCGGCACCCAGTCGGCGGCCGTCCTGGTCGACGACCTCGACCACGGCCTCGAGATCGTCAACGCCTATGCCGCCGAACACACCGAGATCCAGACCGCCGACGCCGCCGAGCGCGCGTTGCGGGTGACCAACGCTGGCGCGGTCTTCGTCGGCCGCTGGACACCGGTGTCGCTCGGTGACTACTGCGCCGGGTCCAACCACGTGCTGCCCACCGGCGGCTGTGCGTGCCACTCCTCGGGGTTGTCGGTGCGTACCTTCGTCAAGACCGTGCAGGTCGTCACCTATGACGAGACTGCCCTGCGCGAGGTCGCAGGGCACGTGGTGGCCCTCGCCGAGGCCGAGGACCTGCCCTCGCACGGAGACGCCGTCCGCTCGCGCACGCAGCGGTGAGCGCTCCCATCAGCGCGCTGCCGGTGCGTCCCGAGCTCGTCGGGGTCGAGCCGTACGGGGCACCGCAGCTCGACGTTCCGGTCCGGCTCAACGTCAACGAGAACCCATACCCGCCCGGCGAGGCCGTGGTGGCCGACCTGGGCCGTGCGGTTGCCGACGCGGCTCGGCAGCTCAACCGCTACCCCGACCGCGAGGCGTGGGAGCTGCGCTGCGCGCTCGCCGGCTACCTCGGCCACGATCTGGTGCCCGAGCAGGTGTGGGCTGCCAACGGGTCCAACGAGGTGATGGTGCAGGTGCTCCAGGCCTTCGGCGGCCCTGGCCGCACCGCGGTGTCGTTCGCCCCGACCTACTCGATGTACCCCGAGTACGCCCGCGACACCAACACCGGCTGGGTCACCGGTCGCCGCGCGGACGACTTCACCGTCGACGCAGCGGACGCGGTGTCGCTGCTGCGCGACACTAAGCCCGCGGTGGTGCTGCTCGCCTCGCCCAACAACCCCACCGGCACGGCGCTGCCGCTCGACACGGTGCGCCAGGTGCTGGCTGCTGCGCCGGGCGTGGTGGTCGTGGACGAGGCCTACGCCGAGTTCCGCCGGGCGGGAACCCCCACCGCGCTGGAGCTGCTCGCCGACCATCCCCGGCTGCTGGTGACCCGCACCATGAGCAAGGCCTTCGCCGCCGCCGGCGTGCGGCTCGGCTATGTGGCGGCCGCTCGTGACGTCGTCGACGCCTTACGGGTGGTGCGCTTGCCGTACCACCTGTCGGCGGTGACACAGGCCGCCGCGGGGGCGCTGCTCCGCCACGCCCCCGCCCTGCTGGCGCAGGTGGACACCCTGCGGGCCGAGCGGGACCGGCTGGCCCGCTGGCTGGGCACCCGGGGCCTGCAGGTGGCCGAGTCCGACGCCAACTTCCTGCTCTTCGGCCGTTTCGACGACCGGCACCTGGTCTGGCAGGGTCTGCTCGACCGCGGTGTCCTCATCCGCGAGACTGGCCCAGACGGCTGGCTGCGCGTCTCGATCGGGACGCCCGACGAGGTCGCTGCCTTCACCACGGCATTGACGGAGGTGCTCGACCAGTGAGCCGCACGAGCCGGATCGAACGGACGACGGCAGAGTCCACCGTGCTGGTCGAGCTCGACCTCGACGGCGGCGGGCGCGCCGAGGTCGCCACCGGGGTGGGCTTCTACGACCACATGCTCGACGCCTTGGCTCGCCACGCGCTCTTCGACCTCACCGTCCGCACCCACGGCGACACCCACGTCGACGCCCACCACACCGTGGAAGACACCGCGATCGTGCTGGGCCAGACCCTGCGCGAGGCGCTCGGCGACAAGCGGGGTATCCGCCGCTTCGGTCACGCCTTGGTGCCGCTGGACGAGACCCTGGTGCAGTGCGCCGTCGACGTGTCCGGCCGGCCGTACTGCGTGCACAGCGGTGAGCCACCCGGACAGGAGTACGCCGTCATCGGCGGCGACTACGCCGGCTCGCTGACCCGGCATGTCTTCGAGACGCTGGCCCAGCACGCAGCCATGGCCGTGCACGTCCGGGTGCTCACCGGCCGCGACCCCCACCACGTCGTCGAGGCCCAGTTCAAGGCCCTGGCCCGATCCTTGCGTGCGGCCGTCGCCGTCGACCCGCGCGAGCCCGGGGTGCCCTCGACCAAGGGCTCGCTGTGAGCCGTGGCCGGACGCAGCGCCCGGTGCACTGACGTGGACACCCTGCTGATCGTGCTGTCCGGTCTCCTCGTCGGCGGGGCCTGGTCGGTGCGCAGCCAGGGAGGTCCGATCTGGCTGGTCGCCGGACTTGTCGCTGCCGCCGCGCTCAGTCTGGCGGCGGCGCTGGTGGGCGGATGACGCCGTGACCACACCGACCGGCTCGGCGCTGTCGGTGGTCGTTCTCGACTACGGCTTCGGCAACGTGCGCTCGGCGGTCCGCGCCGTCGAGCGGGCGGGCGCCGCCGTCGAGCTCACCGCGTCTTTCGACCGCGCCCTGGCCGCTGACGGGCTCGTGGTGCCCGGGGTGGGTGCCTTCGCGGCCTGCATGCGGGGGCTTGGCGCCGTGCAGGGTTCCCGGCTGATCGGGCGGCGCCTTGCCGGCGGCCGGCCGGTGCTGGGCATCTGCGTCGGTATGCAGGTGCTGTTCGAGGCGGGGGTGGAGCACGGGGTGACCACCCAGGGCTGTGGTGAGTGGCCGGGCCGGGTCGAGCGGCTGCGGGCTGACGTCGTCCCCCACATGGGCTGGAACACCGTCGAGCCACCCCCCGCAACGCAGATGTTCGCCGGTGTCGAGCGGGAGCGGTTCTACTTCGTGCACTCCTACGCCGCTCGCGAGTGGACGTTGCGCACCGGCGGCCGCATCGCGGCACCGCGGGTCGGCTGGACCGAGCATGCGGGCGACCGTTTCGTCTGCGCCGTGGAGAACGGGCCGCTGTGGGCCACCCAGTTCCACCCCGAGAAGTCCGGTGACGCCGGCGCACGGTTGCTGCGCAACTGGCTGGACACGCTGCCCGCCGGGCGGTGAGGAACGGCGCGAGGCGCCACCACTAGGCTGACCGCCGTGGCGGCTGAAGGCGGAACCAAGGCGATCGTTGCGGCCCTGGTGGCCAACCTCGGGATCGCGGTGACGAAGTTCGTGGCGTTCTTGCTGACCTCGTCATCATCGATGTTGGCCGAGTCCATCCACTCCGTCGCGGACTCGGGAAACCAGGGCCTGCTGCTGCTCGGCGGCAAGCGTGCCAAGCGCGACGCCACTGCGGAGCACCCGTTCGGCTACGGCCGCGAGCGCTACGTCTATGCCTTCATCGTGGCCATCGTGCTGTTCAGCCTCGGTGGCCTGTTCGCGCTGTACGAGGCGTACCACAAGTGGCAGGACCCTCATCCGATCGAGAACTGGCAGTGGGTGCCCGTCGTGGTGCTGGTCGCCGCGATCGTGATGGAGTCGTACTCCTTCCGAACCGCCATCGTGGAGTCGAACCGCGTCCGGGGCGAGCGTTCCTGGGCGGAGTTCGTGCGTACCGCGAAGGCACCCGAGCTGCCGGTGGTGCTGCTGGAGGACCTCGGTGCGCTCCTCGGCCTGGTCTTCGCGCTCATCGGCGTCAGCCTGACGCTGGCCACCGACGACGGACGCTGGGACGCCGCCGGGACCGCGATGATCGGCGTCCTGCTGGTGATCATCGCCGTCGTCCTGGCTGTGGAGATGAAGTCGCTGCTGCTCGGCGAGGCTGCCACCCCGGCAGCGGTCCAACGCATCCGTGAGGCCCTTGTCGGCGACGGCGGCCAAGGTGTCACCGAGGTCATCCACATGCGCACCATGCATCTGGGCCCCGAGGAGCTGCTGGTGGCGGCGAAGATCGCGGTGCCGGCCAACGCGCAGGCGGTCGAGGTCGCCGACGCGATCGACGCTGCCGAGGCGAGGGTGCGCGAGGTTGAGCCGGTGGCCCGGATGATCTACCTCGAGCCGGATCTGCCACGCTGACCGGCCTAGGGTCTGCGACGTGAACGCACCGTTGCACCTGCTGCCTGCCGTCGACGTCGCCGCCGGACAGGCGGTCCAGCTCGTGCAGGGTGTAGCCGGCACCGAGCAGGTCTTCGGCGACCCAGTGGAGGCCGCACGGCGCTGGCAGGCAGGCGGTGCCTCCTGGATTCATCTCGTCGACCTGGACGCGGCCTTCCGCCGCGGGCACAACCGCGGGGTGCTCGCCGATGTCGTCGGTGCAGTGGATGTCGACGTCGAGCTGTCCGGTGGCATCCGCGACGACGACTCCTTGCGCGCCGCACTCGCCACGGGTTGCCGCCGGGTCAACATCGGCACCGCCGCGCTCGAGGACCCGACGTGGTGTGCGCGGGCCATCGCCGAGCACGGCGACCGCATTGCCATCGGCCTGGACGTGCGGGGTACGACGCTCGCCGCCCGGGGCTGGACCCGTGACGGTGGCGATCTGTGGCGCGTCCTCGACCGGCTCGACCGCGACGGCTGTGCCCGTTACGTGGTGACCGACGTGCACAAGGACGGCATGCTCGCCGGACCCAACGTCGACCTGTTGCGCGAGGTGTGCGGGCGCACCGACCGTCCCGTCGTCGCCTCCGGCGGCATCTCGAGCCTCGCCGATCTTGTGACCCTGGCTGGCCTGACCGCGATCGGCATCGAGGGCGCCATCGTAGGCACCGCCCTGTACACCGGTGCGTTCACCCTCGAGGAGGCCCTGGCAGCGGTCGGGGCGACGCCGTGAGCGTTGCCGTGCGGGTGATCCCGTGCCTCGACGTGCGGGGCGGCCGGGTCGTCAAGGGCGTCAACTTCGTCGACCTGCGCGATGCCGGGGACCCGGTGGAGATGGCCCGGCTCTATGACGCCGAAGGTGCCGACGAGCTGTGCTTCCTCGACATCACCGCGTCGTCGGACTCCCGGGAGACCACCTGGGACGTCGTCTCCCGGACCGCGGAGGAGGTCTTCATCCCGCTCACGGTCGGCGGCGGTGTGCGCAGCGTGACCGACGTCGACCGCCTGCTGCGTGCCGGCGCAGACAAGGTGGCCATGGTGACCGCGGCGATCGAGCGCCCGGCGGTGATGGCCGAGATCGCCGACCGCTTCGGTTCGCAGGTGCTGGTGCTGAGCATCGACGCGCGGCGCAGCGCTGACCAGCCGAGCGGCTTCGAGGTCACCACCCACGGGGGCCGACGCTCGGCCGGGCTCGACGCGGTCGAGTGGGCTCGCCGGGGCTGTGAGCTCGGTGCGGGCGAGATCCTGCTCAACTCGATGGACGCCGACGGGACGCGAGCGGGCTTCGACCTGGAGATGCTCGCGGCGGTGCGTGCGGTCTGCACCGTGCCGCTGGTGGCCAGTGGTGGCGCCGGTGCCGTCGCTGACTTCGCCCCCGCCGTCAGCGCCGGCGCGGACGCCGTGCTCGCCGCGAGCGTGTTTCACTTCGGCGACCTGCGGATCGCCGAGGTCAAGGACGCGTTGCGGGCGGGTCATCATCTCGTGCGCTGAGCCGGGACTAGGCGGCCAGCGCGAGCAGCGCGCACAGCCCCGCCTCGCCCGCTGACGGCACGGCTGGCTCGGCCACCGGGTCGCTGCACACGAGGTAGGTACGGCCCGAGGGCAGCGTCCAGCGCAGCAGGCCGGGACTCAGCTGCTCGAGAGAAACGCCGCGATGCTGCTTGAGCCGATGATGTCGCCGGCACAGGCAGGCCAGGTTGCACCAGCAGGTGGGGCCATCGGGATGGGCGACGGTGTGGTCGCAGTCGCACCGCTCCGCCGGCGTGCTGCAGGTGGGAAACACGCAGGTCCCGTCGCGAATCTGCGTCGCGAGCCGCAATGGTGGGTCCGGGAAGCGGCCCAGCTGGCTGACGTCGAGGACCTGGCCACGGGCATCGGTGAGCAGGCGGTGGAACACCGTCCCGGGTGCGTCGGCGAGAGCGCGGACCACCGAGGCGGGCAGCGGGGTCCCGCCGACGAGGTCGCCCGGAGCGTCGTCGGCGCCGAGCAAGGAGGTCCACGGGATCGTGACCACCAACCGGATCCCGGTGGTGCGGTCATCAACGGGGCGACGCCGGCCGGCTTCCGGCGAGCCCGCCCGCAGGGTGCCCGCCCCGGCCCGGCCGAGCAGCAGGTCGGTGGCGAGGTCGGAGCGCCGCTGGTCGACCGTGCGTGGGTCGTCGGCCCCGAGACCGCGGGCAAGAGCCGTCAGCCGCTGGTCGAGCGCCGCGAGGTCGACGGCACTGGTCGTCAGCCAGAGCGATCCCATGCCGTCCTCACCCTGAGCGGTCGCGGCCATCCGGTCGGTGAACGCGATCGTGTGCCGCCGCTCGGCCTCGCCGGGCTCGACCCGCGCGAGGAGCCGGGCGCACCAGCGCCGCAGCTGACCGCCGGTGCACTCGCCCATGATGGCGGTCACCGCGTCGTCCAGCTGGCGCACGTGTTCGGGATCGACGAGCAGTCGGGCCGCACCGACCACCACGTCGACGCGGTAGGCGTCGACGAGTCCGGCCTGCCAGCCGGACCACACCTGCGGTAGATGGTGGTGGACGAACCGGACGCTCGCGAGCCGGGCCTCGACGCGTCGCCGGGTCCACGCCAGCGCGGCGGCGAGCTCGTCGACAGCGAAACCCGCGGCAATGTTCCCCGCTGCGCGACCACCGGCCGCGCGGCTTGCCTCCAAGCGGCGAAGCTCCACCACCTGGTCCATCAGCCGCGCTTGCTCGGCCTCCATCGCGGCCCGTCGCCGCTCGGCGTCGACGACCCGGTCGAGCGCCCCGGCGGCAGGGTCGGGCCACTGGTCCTCCGCAGCGAGGCCGCGAGCGGCGCTCGATGCGCCGTGCGCGGAGTGCTGGCTGCTCATGCGGTCAACCTAGGAGAGACCACCGACAGTCCGCCTCGACGCTGCGCAGCGCTGACTCGGCGACGACGTAGTCTGGGCACCCGGAGCGAGCCGCCGACCCGAGCACCGGTCACCCCGCTCGGCCCGCCCCCGCGACCCAGCCATCGCACCGTACGAGGAGCACCCGCGTGTCCAGCCGCCCCGGCAGCACCCGGCGCGGGTTCGCCGTGATCGGGCAGGGGGCGCGAGCGCAACGCAGGTTGTTCAGCGTGGCAGTGGTCGGCAGCCTGCTCTACGGCGCCCTCACCGTCGCCGACGCCTGGGTGCTGGGTTGGGCCACCGACGAGGTGATCACCCCCGCGTTCGAGGTCGACGCCGTCGACGTGGGCGACCTGGCCATCGTCAGCCTGTTGTTCGTCGGTGTCGCGGTGGGGCGGGCGCTCGGAGTGATCGCTCGGCGGCTGGTGGGCGGCATCGTCTACTTCCGGCTGATGGCCGAGCACCGCCGCGCCGTCACCCGGCAGTACCTGCGGCTACCGATGCGCTGGCACCAGGCGCACCCGACCGGGCAGCTGCTGTCCAACGCCAACGCCGACGTCGAGGCCGCCTGGGCGGTGATGATGCCGCTGCCGATGGCGGTCGGGGTGCTGGCGATGCTGGTCGTCGCCGTCGTCGCCATGCTCACCGCCGACATCGTGTTGACGGTCGTGGGTCTGGTGATCTTTCCCCTGTTGTTCGCGATCAACGTCGGGTACCAGCGGATCCTCTCGCCACGGGTGACCTTGGCCCAGCAGCTGCGTGCCGAGGTCAGCGCAGTGGCTCACGAGTCCTTCGACGGTGCGATGGTGGTCAAGGCGCTGGGACGGGAGGTCGAGGAGACCCATCGCTTCCAGGAGCAGGCGGTGCAGCTGCGGGACGCCAACGTCGCCGCCGGCCGGGTCCGCAGCGTGTTCGACCCCGTGCTGGAGGCGCTGCCGACGATAGGGGTGCTGCTCGTCATCGTCGTCGGCGTCCAGCGGGTCCTGTCGGGTGCCGCCCAGCCCGGCGACGTCGTCCAGGTGGCGTTCTTGTTCACCGTCATCGCCTTCCCCGTACGAGCGATCGGCTGGGTGCTCGGGGAGCTACCACGCTCCGTCGTCGGCTGGGACCGGGTGCGGGCCGTGCTCGACGCCGACGGCTCCACCACGTACGGCAGTGGCGTCGTCGCGGGCAGCGGGCCGGTTGCCCTGGAGGTCCGCGACCTCGGCTACGGCTACGCCGACGGCCGACCGGTGCTGCGAGACGTGCAGCTGTCGGTCGACGCCGGCCGCACGGTGGCGCTCGTCGGCCGCACCGGCTCGGGCAAGAGCACCTTGACGTCGCTGCTGGTGCGCCTCGTGGACCCTGACAGTGGCACCGTCCTGCTCAGCGGCAACGACGCCCGGCAGCTCACCCATGCATCGCTGGCCGACACCATCGCGCTCGTCCCGCAGCAGACCTTCCTGTTCGACGACACGGTGCGGGGCAACGTGGCACTGGGTGCCGAGGTGTCCGACGAGGACATCTGGGCAGCGCTGCGCACCGCCCAGGCGGACCAGTTCGTGGCCCGGCTGCCGCTGGGGCTGGAGTCGCAGCTGGGGGAGCGTGGCACCACGTTGTCGGGCGGGCAGCGCCAGCGACTCGCTCTTGCCCGCGCGCTCGTACGCCGGCCGCGGCTGCTGGTGCTGGACGATGCGACGAGCGCGGTGGACCCCGAGGTGGAGGCGGCGGTGTTGGCCGGCCTGCGCGAGCAGAGCACGTCCGGCGGGCCCACCACGCTGGTCGTGGCCTACCGCAAGGCGACGATCGCGCTGGCCGACGAGGTCGTGTTCCTCGATGACGGCCGAATCGCCGACCGGGGCACCCACGTCGAGCTGGCAGCCCGCTCCGGGCCGTACCGCGACATCGTCGATGCCTACGACCAGACGCGTGAGCGTGCCGACCGCGAGGCGGCCGCTCGTGGCACCGGCACCGGCACCGTCGGTGCCGGGGACAAGACCGACGCGCCGGTGCCGGCATGAGCGGCGTCGCGCCGTCAGCGGCGCCGAGGGGCACCGCCGTCGCGAGCGGTGAGGACGCCGGCGCCTGGCAGACCCTGCGTCGCGGGGTGCAGCTGTCGCCCAGCCTGCGCGCGGGCATCGGCGGCACGCTGGCGCTCGCGGTCGTCTCAACCGTCGGCGGCGCCGTGGTGCCGGTGGTGATCCAGCAGACGATCGACCGGGGGCTGACCGGTGGCGGCAGGATCGACCAGTCGGTCGTCGTTCGCCTGGTTCTCGCCTCGCTGCTGGTCGTCGCCGTCACGACGGTTGCCGCGTACGCCATGAAGGTGCGCTTGTTCGTCGCCAGCGAGAACGGGCTCGCCGACCTGCGGGTGCAGGCGTTCCGTCACGTGCACGACCTGCCGGTGCTCACCCAGAGCAGCGAGCGCCGGGGCGCGCTGGTGTCCCGGGTGACCAGCGACATCGACCAGGTGTCGCTGTTCTTGCAGTTCGGGGGCATCTTCTTCGCCGTCTCGATCGGGCAGGTCATCGTGGCCACGGTCATCATGGCGGTCTACTCCTGGCAGCTGACCGCCGTTGTCTGGGTGTGCTTCCTGCCGCTGGTGCTGGCACTGCGGTCGGTGACCGGGCGGATGACCAGCGCGTACGGCCGGGTCCGCCGCAGCGTCGGCGAGATGCTGTCGGTGATCGCCGAGCCGGTGGTCGGTGCGTCGGTCGTCAAGGCGCACGCCATCGAGGCCCGGACCCAGGACCGGGTCGACGCCGCGATCGACGCCAACTATCGCCGCCAGGTCGAGGCCCAGCGCCTGGTTGCCATGACGTTCGCCTCGGCGGGGCTCGCCGGGGGCTTGGCCAGCGCCGGCGTGGTCGTGGTGGGGGTCTGGCTGGGCGTTGCGGGGCAGCTGAGCATCGGCACCGTCATCGCCTTCGCCTTCTTGGTCTCGCTCCTGGTCGGGCCGGTCCAGATGGCTACCCAGGTGCTCACCGAGGCGCAGAACGCGGTGGCGTCGTGGCGACGGGTGATCGCACTCCTCGACACTCCGGCGGATGTGGCCGACCCCGGCGCCGCCGGCACCCGGTTGCCCGACCGACCCCTCGACATCGCCTTCGCCGGCGTCGGTTTTGCCTACCCCGGCGGTCCCGACGTCCTGCGCGACGTCGACATCACCATCGCCCCCGGCCGGCGGGTGGCGGTGGTGGGGGAGACCGGGTCGGGCAAGACCACCTTCGCCAAGCTGCTGACCCGGCTGATGGACCCCGGCCGCGGTCAGGTCTGCGTCGGCGGCGTCGACCTGCGCGCGGTGCCGTTCGACTCACTGCGCCGGCGCGTCGTCATGGTGCCGCAGGAGGGGTTCCTCTTCGACTCGACCCTGGCCGACAACCTTCGGTACGGACAGCCCGCCGCCGACGACGCGACGCTGCTCGCGGCGATCTCCGGACTCGGCGTGAGCGAGTGGTTCGCCGGGTTGCCCGACGGCCTCGCGACCCGGGTCGGGCAGCGTGGTGAGTCCCTGTCGGCTGGCGAGCGCCAGCTGGTCGCGCTGGTGCGTGCGGCCCTCGCCGACCCCGACCTGCTGGTGCTCGACGAGGCGACGAGTGCGGTCGACCCGCAGACCGAGACCATGATCGCCCGCGCGCTCGACGGCCTGCTGCGGGGCAGGACATCGGTGACGGTGGCACATCGGATGGGGACCGCCGAGGCCGCCGACGAGGTGCTCGTCTTCGCCGACGGCGCCCTCGTCGAGCGCGGCCCGCACGGGCGCCTGGTCGCCGCGGGTGGCGTCTACGCACGCCTCCACGCCTCCTGGGTTGCCCAGTCCCGGCTCGGTCAGGAGGCCCCCGCATGAGTGGCGCGCCGAACCGGCTCGACCCACAGCTGGCCGCCCGGGTGCGGTGGAACCCCGACGGGCTGGTGCCCGCTGTCGTCCAGGACGCCGCCTCGGGCGCGGTGCTCATGCTGGGCTGGATGGACAGCGACGCCCTGGCCGACACGTTGACGACCGGGCGGGCGACGTTCTTCAGCCGCAGCCGCCAGCGGCGCTGGGTCAAGGGCGACACATCCGGTAACAGGCAGTGGGTGCGCCAGGTGCGGCTCGACTGCGACGGCGACACCGTGCTGGTCCAGGTCGACGCGGACGGCCCGGCCTGTCACACCGGCGCCCGTACCTGCTTCGACGCCGACGTCCTGCCCGCCGTGCAGGTCCCCGCGCACGAGCGTCCGCCGACGGGGACCGGGCCATGAGCCGGCCGGGGCGCACCGCCGGTGCCGAATACGCCCTCGTGCTCGTGTCCGGCGCTGCCGCCGCGGGTCTGCTGCTGCTGGCCGTCGGCCGGTCGTGGGCCGAGACCGCGGTGGTGACCGCTGGGATGCCCCGCCAAGACATCGCCGTCCCCGGCACCGGCGCCATCGGTTGGCTGGGACCGGTGAGCCTGGTCGGCCTCGCCGGGCTGGCCGCGACGCTCGCCACGTCGGGGCGGTGGCGCCAGCTGGTGGGGGCGGTCGTGGGGCTTGCCGCCGCGGCTGTCGCGGCAGGAGCAGTCACCGGCCGTGCGGCCGTGGACCGGACCATGCGTTCGGTGGCTCGTGAGACCGCGGCCGGTGCAGACGACAGAGCGGTCGAGGCTGCGGTGCGCGCCGCCACGCACAGCAGCTGGCAGTGGGTGACGGTGGGTGCAGCGCTCGGGTTGGCCGCCGCTGGGCTGGCCGTGGTCGCCCGCGGCCGGCGATGGCCAGGGATGAGCCGCCGCTACGAGCAGCCCGCTCCGGTCCGGCCGCCCGCCCCGGACAGCCAGCCCGACCCGGACAGCCAGCCCGAGCAGCGCACCGACGCCCAGGACCTGTGGCGTGCACTCGACGAGGGGCGCGACCCCACCCGCTGAGGGCACCTCCATCCGACCCGTCACAATGGTCGCCCTGACACCTCACTTCTCGAGTCCCAAGGACGGCCCGATGTCGGACAGCCACGGCTCCACCCCCGCCGCGTGGACGGCCGTCGCCGTGTCCCTGGTCGGGTTCACCGTCGGCGGCATCGCCATGATCATCGGCCCCAACTGGCTGCTGTTCTGGATCGGGTGCGGCCTGGTGCTCGCGGCGCCGGTCGTCGGCCTCGTGATGTCCGCAGCCGGTCTCGGCGGGGACCGTTCGAACGGGCGCGGGTCTTCCGCCGACGCGGCCTGAGGCACGCCCCGACCATCCCGGCCGCTCGCCCGAGTCGTACCCTGAACTGTCCGACGTACCGTTCCTGCCGGGGGTCTGCCATGTCCGTGCTCGACGAGATCGTCGCCGGAGCGAGGCTCGACCTCGCCGACCGGGAGGCGACCGTGCCACTGGCCGAGGTCAAGAGCCAGGCGGGTCGACAAGATCCCGCCCTCGACCCGATGCCTGCCTTCCGCGCTTCTGGCGTGTCGATCATCGCCGAGGTCAAGCGCGCCAGTCCGAGCATGGGAACCCTCGCCACCATCGACGACCCGGCGGCGCTGGCTGCGGAGTACGAGTCCGGCGGTGCGGCGGCGGTCAGTGTGCTCACCGAGAGCCGGCGATTCGGAGGGTCGCTGGACGACCTGCGCAGCGTCCGGGCCCGGGTGTCGATGCCGGTGCTGCGCAAGGACTTCATCGTGACGTCGTATCAGCTCTGGGAGGCGCGCGCGGCCGGCGCCGACATGGCGCTGCTGATCGTGGCCGCGCTGGACCAGCAGGCGCTGGTGTCACTGGTCGAGAGGGCGGTCTCCATCGGCCTCACCCCGCTCGTCGAGGTGCACAACGAGACCGAGCTGGAGCGGGCGCTGGATGCTGAGGCGGACCTGATCGGCGTCAATGCGCGCGACCTGAAGACCCTTCAGGTCGACCGCACGACTTTCTCGCGGCTGGCCCCGCGCATGCCGGACCACGTGGTACGGATCGCGGAGTCAGGCGTCCGCGGCCCGCACGACGTCATCGAGTACGCCCGCTGCGGTGCCGACGTCGTCCTGGTCGGCGAGACGCTCGTCACCGGCGACGACCCACGAGCCACCGTCGCCGACCTGGTGGCCGCGGGTGCCCATCCTGCGCTCAAGACCCGACACTGATTGCGAGCCACCTCAGGGATGACCACCTACGCAGACGCTCGACCAGGACCCGGTGCCGGCGCAACGGCCGGACCCGACGCCAGCGGGCACTTCGGTCGCTTCGGCGGCCGGTTCATGCCGGAGGCACTGATCGGCCCCTTGGACGAGCTTGAGCAGGCCTGGCGCTCGGCCATGGCCGACGAGACCTTCCGCGCGCAGCTCGACCAGATGCTGCGCGAGTACGCCGGGGTGCCGAGCCTGCTGTACGACGCCACCCGGTTGTCGCAGGCCGCCGGTGCCCGCATCCTGCTCAAGCGCGAGGACCTCAACCACACCGGCGCCCACAAGGTGCGCAACGTGCTCGGTCAGGCGCTGCTCACCAAGCGGATGGGCAAGAACCGGGTGATCGCCGAGACCGGAGCCGGTCAGCACGGGGTCGCCACCGCGACCGCGTGCGCCTATCTCGACCTCGACTGCGTCGTCTACATGGGTGAGGTCGACATCGAGCGGCAGTCCCTGAACGTGGCCCGGATGCGGGTCCTGGGCGCGCAGGTGGTCCCGGTCAGCACCGGCAGCCGCACACTCAAGGACGCCATCAACGAGGCGCTGCGCGACTGGGTGACGTCTGTCGACGACACCCACTACCTGCTCGGCACGGCCGCGGGCGCGCACCCGTTCCCGGCGATGGTGCGTGACTTCACCCGCGGCATCGGTGACGAGGCCCGCGAGCAGGTGCTCGCGCTGACCGGCGCGTTGCCTGACGCCGTCTGCGCGTGCGTCGGGGGTGGGTCCAACGCCATCGGCATCTTCGCGGCCTTCGTCCCCGACCCCTCGGTGCAGCTGTACGGGTTCGAGGCCGGTGGCGACGGCGTCGAGACCGGCCGGCATGCCGCGACCATCACCGGTGGCGACGTCGGGGTGCTGCACGGAGCGCGCTCGTTCCTGCTGCAGGACGCCGACGGCCAGACCGTCGAGTCACACTCGATCAGCGCGGGCCTGGACTACCCCGGGGTCGGCCCCGAACACTCGTGGCTGGCAGAGACCGGGCGTGCGACGTACCGCCCGGTGACCGATGCCGAGGCGATGAAGGCGTTCGCCCTGCTGTCCCGGACCGAGGGCATCATTCCGGCGATCGAGTCGGCCCATGCCATCTCCGGTGCACTCGACGTCGCCGCCGAGCTGGGCCCGGACGCCGTCATCGTGGTCAACCTGTCCGGGCGCGGGGACAAGGACATGCACACCGCCGCCGAGTACTTCGACCTCGCCGAGGCCGGCCCCGAGCTCGGTCCGGGCGAGGCCCGACAGGTCGCCGACGAACGCGCCGGTGACCTGCACTTCGACGAGACGCCCGGCGAGACGGACCCGTTGCCGTGAGTGTGCGCGCCACGCTGGCCGGCACTCGTGCCGACGGCCGGGCGGCGCTGGTTGGCTATCTCCCCGCCGGGTTCCCGACCGTTGAGGGGTCCATCGCCGTGCTGGCGGCGATGGTGGCTGCCGGTGTCGACGTGGTCGAGGTGGGCCTGCCCTACAGCGACCCGGTCATGGACGGGCCCACCATCCAGCGCGCCACCGAGACCGCGCTCGCAGGCGGGACCCGTACGGCGGACACGCTGCGGGTCGTCGAGGCGGTCGCCGCCACCGGCGTGCCGGCGCTGGTGATGACCTACTGGAACCCGGTCGAGCGCTACGGCGTGGACCGCTTCGCCCGGGACCTCTCCGCGGCCGGGGGGGCCGGTCTGATCACGCCGGACCTGATCCCCGACGAGGCCGGCGACTGGATGGCCGCCGCCGACCGGCACGACCTGGACCGGGTCTTCTTGGTCGCGCCGTCGTCGACGCAGGAGCGGATCGCCATGACCGTGGCCGCGTGCCGGGGCTTCGTCTACGCCACCGCGGTGATGGGGGTGACCGGTGCCCGCGAGGCGACCAGCACCGACGCGCCGGTGCTGGTGGCCCGCACCCGTGCCGCCACCGGCACCGCCGGGTTGCCCGTCGGCGTCGGACTCGGGGTGACCAACGGGGCGCAGGCCGCCGAGGTTGCGGCCTTCGCCGACGCCGTGATCGTCGGGTCGGCATTCGTCGCCCCGCTGCTCGAGCGCCGCGGCGACCAGGCGGCCGGGATCGCGGCGGTCACCCGGTTGACCCGCGATCTCGCAGCCGGGGTGCGCGGCGCCGGCAGTGCCGGCCGATGAGCACTCGCAGGGCGCTGGTCCCCGGGCTGGTGCTTCTCGCGGCGGCAGCCGGTTGCGGGTTGTCGACCCCTGAGACGCCGGTCGGCAGCCCGCCGGTCATCGTGCACGAGCGATCCGACAGCGACACCACCTATGCCGGCCTCGAGGTCGAACCCGGCTTCGAGCTGCCGCGCGCCACGCTGACCACCGATGACGGCGCCCGCTTCAATCTCGGGCGCGACCTCGACCGACCGGTGACCGTCTTCTTCTTCGGCTACACCGGGTGCAACGACGTCTGCCCGCTGGTGATGTCGGACCTCACCCTCGCGGTCGCCCGGCTGCCCGCCGCGCTCCGCGACAAGGTCCAGGTGCTCTTCGTCACCAGCGACCCC
>JACCVL010000149.1 GCA_013698185.1 Nocardioidaceae bacterium | reverse complement strand
GTGGTCTGGAAGACGGCGTCGTAGACAGACAGGTCACGACGCTGGACCGCGACCAAGGTCTCGCGGTGGACTGGGTCGGTGATGGTCTGATGCTTGGCCCAGCAGCGTCGATGTCGGCCCACCACGGCTCCGGCGCAGGTGATGGTCACCTGTGTCAGGTCCGCGACCACGTCCACGAACCGGCCCGTCAAGGCGGCCTGCGTCTTCGGCGGCCTGCCTGGTCGCGGCGGCCTGGTGGGCCAGCCGAAAGCAGTGCGATCTGTGGTTCCCACCCGGGGTCGTACTCGGTCCGCGAGGCCGGGTCCGGCGGCAGGTAGTAGGGCCGCAGCTCCCGGACCCGGTCCTTGAGCACCGTCAGCCCGTGCTCCCAGCCGATCCTCTCCGCGATCACCGTCGACGGCATCGTCGGGCTCGCCTGCAGCAACTCCCGGATCGCCGGCTCCACCGAATCGACCAACGACCCCGTCGCCGGCCGCACATAGCGCGGCGGCAGATCAACGGCCAACGCCCGCCGCACCGCGTTCCTCGAGATACCCAACATCCGCGAGATCGCCTTGATCGCCATCCCCTCCGACTTGTGCAGCCGACGGATCTCCGCCCAGTCCTCCACTGTCATCACCCTCCACAGGGTCACCCAGGGGGTCCATTTTCAACCGTCGATAGGGGGTCACTTTTCACCCGTCGTCGACATCCGGAGTTGAGGGTGGTTCGGGGGGCGACGCGCGGGAGCTTGGGTAGCGGCTGAACGGGTCGAGGTCCCTCAGGATCGGGAGTTACCACACACCCGAACGAAGGACCTCGACGATGGCCGAGCCTACGTCGTGCTGCGCTGTGCCCGGTGGGTACTGCGCGCGCGTCGATGCCCTGTTCAACCTGCCCGGTATTCACGTCATCGACGTCGGGTGGCGCAACGAGCGCGACGACGAGGCCATCGGGGAAAGTCTCGTGTTGAGCGTCGAGACCGGCCCAGGTCTGATGGGCTGCCCGGCCTGCGGAGTCGTGGCCCTCAGCCAAGGCCGCCGCGTCCGGCGCCTGCGTGACATCCCGGCGTTCGGGGCACCGGTCGAGCTGGTTTGGCGGGTGCGTCGTTGGCGCTGCGTTGAGCTGTCGTGTCCGATCGGGACGTTCACCGAAGGCAACGACCTCGCGTTCGCGCGAGCCAAGCTCACCACCCGAGCGGCGTGGTGGGCGATCAGCTGCATCCAGCGCGACACCGCCTCGGTCGCCGCCCTCGCGCGACGACTCGGCGTGGACTGGCACACCGTGTGGGACGCGATCGCACCGCTGCTCGAGGAGTTGGCCGATGATCCCGCCCGGCTCACCGCAGTGGAGGTCCTCGGCGTCGACGAGCACATCTGGCACCACGCCCCACGGCCGGGGAAGGGACCCAAGGAGCTGACCGGGATGGTCGACCTGACCCACCAGCGCGACCTGCGACCGGGCAAGACGGGCCAGGTCAGACCACGGGCGCGCCTGCTGGACCTGGTTCCGGGCCGGTCGGGACGCGCCTACGCCGAGTGGCTCAACAGTCGCGGTGAGGCATTCACCAGCGGCGTTCAGGTCGCGACCCTGGACCCGTTCCGCGGCTACGGCAACGCCATCCGCGACGAGCTCGAGGACGCCGTCGCGGTCCTCGACGCCTTCCATGTCGTCAAGCTCGGCCTGCAGGCCATGGAAGAGACCCGACGACGGGTCCAACAACACCAACTCGGCCACCGCGGCCACAAGAACGACCCGCTCTACTCGATCCGTCGCCCGCTACGTGCAGGAGCCGAGAAGCTCACCGCCCGGCAGGTTGATCGCATCGACGCCGGTCTGGCCGCGGGTGACCCGAACTGGGAGGTCACCATCGCCTGGTGGTCCTACCAGGACCTCCGCTCGGCCTACGCCACCAAGGACCTGCGAGCCGGAAAGAAGATCGCCGAACGCGTCCTCGGCTCCTTCCACACCTGCCCCGTCCCGGAGATCGCCCGACTCGGCCGCACCCTGAGGTCGTGGCGGCAGGCGTTCCTGGCCTACTTCGACACCGGCCGCGCGAACAACGGCGGCACCGA
>JACCVL010000147.1 GCA_013698185.1 Nocardioidaceae bacterium | reverse complement strand
GTGCTGCTGCTGGTGCGCGACGGTGCCGAGGCTCTGGCGGTGAGCTCGGCCGTGTGGCCGGTGGCAATTGCCGCGCTCACCGGCGCGCAGATGCGTACGGTGCGTGGACCCGTGGCCGGCGCTGCGGTTGTTGCCGGCGCCTGACGCGGGGCCGCATAGCCGGCCGCCGAACACACCGGGCAGGCTGGTCCGGTGCCACCTGCCCCCCTCGTCGGACTGGATCGCGTCAGCGTCGCCCTTGGCGACCGGTTGCTGCTCGACACCGTCAGCCTCGGAGTCGCCGTGGGGGAGCGCATCGGTGTCGTCGGCCGCAACGGTGCCGGCAAGACCACCCTGCTCAACGTCCTCGCCGGCGAGCTCGATCCCGGCCGGGGCCGTGTCGTCCGCGCCGGGGGGACCGTCGTCACGGCGCTGAGCCAAGGCGAGCCGCTGGACCCCGGCGCGACCGTGCTGGCCGCTGCTCTCGGAGACCGCGACACCCATGAGTGGGCCGCCGAGGCCGCCACCCGCGACGTGGTCGACACCCTGCTCGCCGGTGTCGGTCTGGAGCGCAGCGTGGGCTCGCTGTCCGGCGGTGAGCGTCGCCGCGCCGCGCTGGCGTCGGTGCTGTTGCACCCCGGTGACCTGGTCGTGCTGGACGAACCGACCAACCATCTCGACGTGGAGACCGTCGGCTGGCTGGCCGACCACCTCACCGGCCGCTCCCGGCCGACGTCGCTGGTCGTGGTGACTCACGACCGGTGGTTCCTCGACGCGGTGTGCACGCGGACCTGGGAGGTGCACGGCGGGGCGGTGGACGCCTACGACGGCGGCTATGCGGCGTACGTGCTGGCGCGTGTCGAGCGGGACCGGCAGGCGGGCGCCAGCGAGGCCAAGCGTCGCAACCTCGTCCGCAAGGAGCTGGCCTGGCTGCGACGCGGACCCCCCGCGCGCACGTCCAAGCCGCAGTTCCGCATCGATGCGGCGACTGCGCTGATCGCGGACGAGCCGGCACCCCGCGACCGGCTGGCGCTGGAGAAGATGGCCATCACCCGGCTTGGCAAGGAGGTGCTCGAGCTCGAGGGGGTGAGCGTCGAGCGGGGCGGGCGGACACTCCTCGACGACGTCACCTGGCGGATCGGTCCCGGCGATCGGCTCGGTCTGGTCGGGGTCAACGGGGCGGGGAAGACGACCGTGCTGCATGCGCTCACCGGCGAGCTCCGGCCCGACGCCGGCCGGGTCAAGCGCGGCAAGACGGTGCGGATCGCCCACCTGCGCCAAGACCTCGAGCCGCTCGCCCCCGATCTGCGGGTGCTGGCAGCGGCGCAGGAGGTGGGGAGGGTCGTGCGCACGGCGTCCGGTGAGCAGACGGTCACCTCGCTGCTGGAGCGGTTCGGCTTCACCGGAGAGCGGCTGCAGACTCGGGTGGCCGACCTGTCCGGTGGTGAGCGCCGCCGGCTGCAGGTGCTGCGGCTGCTGCTGACCGAACCCAACGTGCTGCTGCTGGACGAGCCGACCAACGACCTCGACATCGACACGCTGACGGTGCTCGAGGACTACCTCGACGACTGGCCGGGCACGCTCGTGCTGGTCACCCACGACCGCTACGTGCTCGAGCGGGTCTGCGACACCGTGCACGGACTGCTCGGCGACGGCTCCGTACGGATGCTGCCGGGCGGGGTGGAGGAATACCTGCGGCGCCGGGCCCAGGTCGCCACCGGCGCGGCGGGGTCCGCGTCGGTCTCGGCGTCAGCCTCGTCGAGCCCGGCGGTGGTAGCCGCGGGTGGCGGCGACGTTGCGGGGCGTTCGCGGTCTAGCGCGGACCGGCGCGAGGCGGGCAAGGCCACCGCCCGGCTGGAGCGTCAGCTGGCCAAGGTGTCGGCGCGCGAGACCAGCCTGCACGACCGGCTGGCGGTGGCTGGCGTCGAGGGCGCGGACCACGGACGCCTGCGGGAGCTCGGTGCAGAGCTGAACTCGGTGGTCGCCCAACGAGTGGCGCTCGAGGAGCAGTGGCTGACCGCGGCCGAGGCGGCTGACGGCTGACCGCCCGTTGGCTGCCCGGTGCGGGACACAGTGGGCGCGGAT
Source organism: Nocardioidaceae bacterium (assembly GCA_013698185.1). Classification (GTDB taxonomy): domain Bacteria; phylum Actinomycetota; class Actinomycetes; order Propionibacteriales; family Nocardioidaceae; genus JACCVL01. The sequence goes on along the minus strand of JACCVL010000147.1, from coordinate 3,005 downwards.
CCGTCACCTGTGGGCGCTTCGGTGCCGGATTCGTGCCCAGTGTCTGCCGCTGCGACCTGCGAGGGTGCTGAGGGGTCAGCCGGGGCGCCCCGGCGCGCCGGCGTCGAGCGGGGCGACCACCACCCGCAGCAGAGCGGCGAGCTGGTCACGGTCGGTCGCGGGCAGCCCGGCGAGCAGCTCGTGCTCTGAGCCGAGCAGGGCACCCAGCGCATCGTCGACGAGCGAGCGCCCCGCAGGTGTCAGCCGGACGAGGACGCCGCGCCGGTCGGCCGGGTCCTGCCGCCGCTCCACCAGGCCCCGCTCGACCAGGCGGTCGACGCGGTTGGTCATCGTGCCGCTGGTCACGAGCATCTCGCGCAGCAACCGGCCCGGTGAGAGCTCGTACGGCTCGCCGGACCGGCGCAGCGCCGACAGTACGTCGAACTCCCAGGTGGCGAGCTCATGGGTGGCGAAGGCCCGGCGGCGAGCGCGGTCGAGGTGGCGTGCCAACCGCGTGACCCGGCTCAGCACCTGCAGGGGTGCGGTGTCGAGGTCGGGACGCTCGCGGGCCCAGGCTCGCACCAGCCGATCGACCTCGTCCACGAACGCGAGGCTACGTGATGGCTCAAGAATCTTGACATCGAGATACTCTGCCAGCAGGCTCGCCCCGAGGAGGTGGTGACCGTGCCAGCTGCCTGGGACCCTGCTCAGTATCTGGCCTTCGCCGACGAACGCGGCCGGCCCTACCTCGACCTGCTGGGACGGGTCGGCGGCACGCCGACAACGGTCGTGGACCTCGGCTGTGGGCCCGGGCACCTCACCGCGCTGCTGCACGCGCGGTGGCCGCGCGCGGCGGTCACCGGGGTGGACGCGTCGCCGGAGATGATCGCGCGGGCCCGCCAGGACCAGGCCGAGAGGCCGACGGGCCCGGTGTCGTACCTGCACGCCGATCTGCGGGGCTGGCGGCCCGAGCGACCGGTCGACCTGCTGGTGTCGGCGGCGGCATTTCACTGGGTGCCGGGACACCTCCAGCTGCTGGCGTCGCTGGCGGAGTCGGTGGCGTCGGGGGGCACGTTCGCTTTCACCGTGCCCGCGAACTTCGATGCGCCGAGCCACACCACGTTGCGCGAGCTCGCCGCTCGCGACCCGTACGCCCCCTTCACCGCCGGGGTCGAGCACCCAGCCGCCCACGAGGCGGCGACGTACCTCGAGACCCTGGCCCGCCCCGGTTGGAGCGTCGACGCCTGGGAGACGACGTACCTGCATGTGCTCGACGGTCCCGACCCGGTGCTGCGCTGGGTCTCGGGCACGGGCGCCCGCCCGGTGCTGCAGGCCCTGCCCGACTCCGCCCCCGACGTCCTGCGCGGACGCTTCGAGCGCGCATACGCCGCCGCGCTCCGCGAGGCCTACCCAGCCAGGCCGTACGGCACGGTGCTGCCGTTCCGGCGGGTCTTCGTCGTGGCTCAGCGCGTGCCCGCGAGCTCCGCGTCATGAGGCTGCTTCATGTGCACGCTCCGCCACGTTTACGTGCCGCGGCGTCCGCGGCCATGTGCGCGCGGCGACCCGCGCTCAACCCTCGTGCGTCAGCCTCGGCTCGGTCTCCAACCGCGCCAGACCGTTCCACGCCAGGTTGCATACGTGCGCGGCAACGACGTCGCGCGCGGGGTCCCGGGCGTCCAGCCACCACTGCCCGGTGGTGCCGACCATGCCGACGAGCATCTGCGCATACATCGGCGCGTACGTCGTGTCGAAGCCCCGGGTCGCGAACTCCCCGGCCAAGATGTGCTCCACCCGGGTCGCCACGTCGCCGATGATGGACACGAACGACCCCGAAGCCGAGCCGAGCGGTGAGTCGCGGACCAGGATGCGGAAGCCGTCGGGATTCTGCTCGATGTAGCCCAGCAGTGCGGTGGCCGCCTGCTCGAGCAACGCTCGCGGCTGGCCCGCAGTGAGCGCCGCCCGCATCATCGACAGCAGTTCTTGGACCTCACGGTCGACGACGACGGCGTACAGCCCCTCCTTGCCCCCGAAGTGCCCGTACAGGACGGGCTTGGAGACCTCGGCCCTGGCGGCGATCTCCTCGACCGACGTGCCCTCGACGCCGCGGGCGGCAAAGAGCCCGCGAGCGACCGCGATGAGCTGCTCGCGGCGCTCGGCTGCGGTCATGCGGCTACGGGCACTGCGCCGTACGGTCGCCTCTTCGGCGGGGGGCGTTGTCACGCCGCGAGTGTGTCAGGTGTGAGTCTCACGCCGCGTCGGCGCGTTTGGCGGCGATACGCTCCTGCACCGGCCACCGCACGTCGCCCGCCCAGCCGAGCCGCTCGAACAACCAGATCAGTCTCGCCGAGGAGTCCAGCTGGCCGCGCAGCACGCCATGACGTGCGCACGTGGGGTCGGCATGGTGCAGGTTGTGCCAGGACTCGCCGAAGCTCAGCACCGCCAGCCACCACACGTTGCCCGAGCGGTCGCGGGTGCTGAAGGGCCGCTCGCCGACGGTGTGGCAGATGGAGTTGATGGACCAGGTCACGTGGTGCAACAGCGACATCCGTACGAGGGTCGCCCAGAAGAACGCGGTCACGGCGCCCTGCCACGACAGGGACCACAGCCCGCCGACGACGGCAGGAGAGACCAGCGACACCAGCACCCACAGCGGAAACTGCCGAGAGATGCGCACCAGGTCGGGGTCCTTCATCAGGTCAGGGGCATAGCGGCGTTGCGAGGTCTGCTCGACGTCGAAGAGCCAGCCCACATGCGCGTACGCGAAGCCTTTGGCAAGCGCGGGCAGTGACTCGCCGTAGCGCCACGGCGAGTGCGGGTCGCCGTCACGGTCGGAGAACTTGTGGTGCTTGCGGTGGTCGGCCACCCAGCGGATCACCGGGCCCTCGATCGCCAGGCTGCCGGCGATGGCCATCGCGATCTTGAGGGCGCGGTTGGGCTTGTACGCCTTGTGGGTGAACAGCCGGTGGAAGCCCGCGGTGATGCCCAGCCCGGTCACGAGGTAGAACACCAGCGCGATGGCGACGTCG
>JACCVL010000143.1 GCA_013698185.1 Nocardioidaceae bacterium | reverse complement strand
GGCGATGGCCATCGCGATCTTGAGGGCGCGGTTGGGCTTGTACGCCTTGTGGGTGAACAGCCGGTGGAAGCCCGCGGTGATGCCCAGCCCGGTCACGAGGTAGAACACCAGCGCGATGGCGACGTCGTGCCAGCCGAGCCAACCGCCCCAGGCGACGGGGACCGCGGCGACCACGGCGGCGAACGGCAGCGCGATGAAGACGGCGAGCGCCACCCGTTCGAGCATCGACTGCCGCTCGCTGCCGAGGGCGCCGCTCAGGGTTGTGATGTCGGTCGCCGGGTCGTACGTCACTGCCGGCGGGGCCGGCGCGCTGATGCCTGGTGTCATCGGTCCTCGCGAAGTGTTGGGGCTCGGTGCTGCCCGGAAGCCATGTCTACGCCTACGTCACCGTAACCTACGCAACCGTAGGTCATAAGTCGATCTGGCGCTCGACGCGCCAGTCCGTACGCTGTGGCCCACCGTTCCCCGGTTGGTCTGTCGGCAGGGCCCGCCGCACTTTGAATGCGGACTAGCGACGTAGGTTCGACTCCTACCCGGGGAGCCACGCCCGCTGTCCGTGGTCGACCGAAGGAGCCGCCCCGTGCCAGACGTCGATGCGCAGTCTGTCGGTGCAGTGGTCGTGCTGGCCGCGGGCGGCGGCACCCGGATGCGCTCGGCGACGCCCAAGGTGCTGCACGAGCTCGGGGGCCGCAGCATGCTCGGCCACGTGCTAGCGGCCGCGGCAGACGCCGGCGCCGACGAGGTGGCCGTCGTCGTCGGGCATGCCCGCGAGCGGGTCGAGCCGCACGTTGCCCAGTGCCTGCCGAGCGCCCGTACGGTGGTCCAGACCGAGCAGCTGGGCACCGGGCACGCCACCCAGATCGGGTTGACCGCGATCACGGCCGCGTCGGGCACGGTGCTGGTGGTGATGGGAGACACCCCGCTGCTGCAGTCCGCCGCTCTGCGCGACTTGGCCTCCCAGCATGGGGTCGGCGCGCATGCGGTCACCGTGCTGGCGGCGCGGCTGGGCGACCCCACCGGCTATGGCCGGCTGCTGGTGGACGCCGACGGTCAGCTCACGGCAGTCGTCGAGCAGAAGGACGCCACCGCCGAGCAGCTGCTTATCACCGATGTCACCACCGGCATCTACGCCTTCGACCTGGCCTGGCTGCGCTCGGCCCTGCCCCGCGTCGGTCACGACAACGCCCAGGGCGAGATCTACCTGCCCGACGTGGTGGCGCTGGCCCGTTCCGACGGCCGCTCGGTGGGCACCGTGCGCGTCGACGACCCCATCCAGGCCGAAGGCGTGAACGACCGGGTGCAGCTCGCGGCGATGGCCGCCGAGCTCAACCGGCGCATCCTCGAGCACTGGATGCGGCGAGGGGCAACGGTCGTCGACCCCGCCACGACCTGGGTCGACGTGACCGTCTCGGTGGGCCGGGACGTCCGCCTGCTGCCCGGCGTCCAGCTGCACGGCGCGACCACCGTGGGCGACGGGGCGACCGTCGGACCCGACTGCACGCTGACCGACGTCGAGGTGGGCGCCGGCGCCAGTGTCGTACGCACGCACGGCTCCGGAGCCGTCATCGGCGGCGGAGCCAGCGTCGGCCCGTTCGCCTACCTTCGACCCGGCACGGTTCTGCTCGCCGATGCCAAGGTCGGCACCTTCGTCGAGACCAAGAACGCCCGCATCGGCCTGGGCGCGAAGGTTCCGCACCTGTCGTACGTCGGCGACGCCGAGATCGGTGCGGGGACCAACATCGGAGCCGGCACCATCACGGCCAACTACGACGGGGTCGCCAAGCACCGCACCGTGGTCGGCCGGCACGTCAAGACCGGCTCGGACAACGTCTTCGTCGCTCCGGTCACGATCGGGGACGGGGCGGCGACCGGCGCGGGCACCGTGGTGCGCCGAGACGTCCCGCCCGGTGCGCTGGCGGTGTCGAGTGGCCCGCAGCGCCACCACGAGGGGTGGACGGAACGCAAGCGACCCGGTACCCCGGCCGCGACGGCCGCAGCCGACGCCACGACCGCAGCCAGCGCCGCGGAGCAGCATGAGACCGAGCCGATCGGGCAGACTGGTGACACACCGTCTCCCGAACCGACCCCCAAGCCCTCCCAGCAGCCCGACGAGGGGACCAGAACGTGACCGGCATGAAGCGCACCACAGAGAAGAACCTGATGGTGTTCGCCGGGCGAGCCCACCCCGAGCTTGCCTCGGAGGTGGCCGAGCTGCTCGGGTGCGGGCTGGTGCCCCAGTCGGCCTACGACTTCGCCAACGGTGAGATCTACGTCCGCTTCGAGGAGTCCGTACGCGGCTGCGACGCCTTCGTGCTGCAGAGCCATGCCGCGCCCATCAACCAGTGGGTGATGGAGCAGCTGATCATGGTGGACGCGCTCAAACGCGCCTCGGCGAAGCGGATCACCGTGGTGCAGCCGTTCTACGCCTACGCCCGTCAGGACAAGAAGCACCGCGGCCGCGAGCCGATCTCGGCCCGACTGATGGCGGACTTGTTCAAGACCGCGGGGGCGGACCGCTTGATCGCTGTCGACCTGCACAGCTCGCAGATCCAGGGGTTCTTCGACGGTCCCGTCGACCACCTGATGGCGATGCCGATCCTCGCCGACTACGTCGGGACCAAGTACGGCTCGGAGGACCTGG
>JACCVL010000117.1 GCA_013698185.1 Nocardioidaceae bacterium | reverse complement strand
GGCTTGTGGCCGCGGCGTGCCCAGACCAGGGCGCCGGCGGAGTTCGCCCGCCGCACGAGCCGGCGGCTCAGCTGGCGGGGCAGGATGAGCACCGCGGCGGCCTTGTGCGCTTCGATGCTGGAGGCGTTGACCGCCTCCCGCCTCGAGGGCCGCCAGTACTTCCTGATGTCCCGAGCGACCTCCCGGAGATCCTGCCCCACACCGGCGGTGCCCCCGAGGAGCACCCGGTTGCTCATCCGCGCGTCCCGGATCTGCTGGACGGCCCGCGCGAGCTGGTTCTTGGTCCAGGTGCCGCTGTAGCTCTTGACCTCGACGTTCAAGACGGTGCCGGACCTCCTGGCCGCATCGAGCACGTCGCTGAACAGTGGCACCCGGCCGCCGACCGGGCCGGTGCGCAGCCCGCGGATGTAGCGCCATCGCCGCTCGGCGACGTAGCCGGTGCCGTTGGTGGTGCGGTCGAGCCGCGCATCGTGCATCAAGATGAACGCGCCGTCCTTGGTCACGCGCAGGTCGGTCTCGGTGTGCGACACCGCGGTGAGGGCGCTGATGGTGTTCTCGTCATAGTTGACGTGGTCGCCGCGGTGCGCGATGCCGTACATCCCGCACCTACCCGCGTCGCTTGCCAGCGCCGGTGGCGCCGGCGCGGCGACCGTCAGCAAGCCAGCCGACAACGCCGATGCAAGCAGAATTCCCCGTGGTTGTTTCCAGTTCATGTCGTGACCCTAAGCAACCGTCGCGGATGAAATCTCGCGAACGCAGGGATTGCTGGACGCAGGCAGGTACCTGTCACACTGGGAAGACGCCGTACGATCGCCCAGAACGCCACGGTCTGGACCCACCGCAGAGGTGGTCATGGCAGCTACTGCGGCCGGCGGGAAGGTGCTGCATCGCCGAGGCGTTACCGTGTCCGGCGTCCAGCGTCCAGCCCCTTGGTGCGGCACGCACCCGGCTTCCTTTCCGCACCACCGACCCGCAGGAGCAGCGTGGCACGAGCAACAACTGGCACCCGACTCGTCATCGTCGAGTCGCCGGCCAAGGCGCGCACGATCGCAGGCTACCTCGGCGACGGCTACGTCGTCGAAAGCTCGATCGGTCACATCCGCGACCTCCCGCACAACGCCGCCGCGGTCCCCGCTAAGTACAAGGGGGAGCCCTGGGCCAGGCTCGGGGTCGATATCGACAACGGCTTCCAGCCGGTGTACGTGGTCCCGCAGGACAAGAAGAGCCACATGGCCAAGCTCAAGAAGCTTCTTAAGGACGCCGACGAGCTCCTCCTGGCCACCGACGAGGACCGCGAGGGCGAGGCGATCGCCTGGCATCTCTACGACGAGCTCCAGCCACGCGTCCCGGTGCGGCGGATGGTCTTCCACGAGATCACCCCGGCGGCCATCCGGGCCGCCGTCGAGAACCCACGCGACATCGACCAGTCGCTGGTCGACGCACAGGAGACCCGACGCATCCTCGACCGGCTCTACGGCTACGAGGTCAGCCCGGTGCTGTGGAAGAAGGTCATGTCCGGCCTGTCCGCGGGTCGCGTGCAGTCGGTGGCCACCCGGCTGGTGGTCGACCGCGAGCGCGAGCGGAAGGCCTTCCGGGCCGCCTCTTACTGGGACCTGCAGGCCACCATGGACGCCAGCACCGACCCCAGCAGCGGGGTGGCGCGCGACGCCGACCCGACGCAGTTCCCCGCCCGCCTGGTCGCCCTCGACGGTGTTCGGGTGGCGGCCGGGCGGGACTTCACCGCCGCCGGTCAGCGGGCGCCCGGCCGGAACGTGGTGCACCTCGACGAGGCCCGCACCCGCGCGCTGGCCGCGGCGCTGTACGACCAGCCGTTCGCCGTTCGCTCCGTCGAGTCCAAGCCGTACACCCGCAAGCCCTACGCACCGTTTCGCACCACCACGCTGCAGCAGGAGGCCAGTCGCAAGCTCGGCTTCGGTGCCGCCGTCACCATGCAGATCGCCCAGCGGCTGTACGAGAACGGCTTCATCACCTACATGCGTACCGACTCGGTGACGCTGTCGGGCACCGCGGTGAGCGCCGCCCGGGTGCAGGTCCGTGAGCTGTACGGCGACGACTTCTTGCCCGACAAGCCGCGCACGTACACCTCCAAGGTCAAGAACGCACAGGAGGCGCACGAGGCGATCCGCCCGTCCGGCGAACGGTTCCGTACGCCGGGGCAGACCGGGCTCACCGGCGACCAGTACCGGCTGTACGAGCTGATCTGGATGCGTACGGTCGCGTCGCAGATGCGCGACGCCCAGGGCCAGTCGGTGCAGATGCGGCTGGGCGCCAGCACCGCCGATGGGGTCGACGTCGAGCTGTCCGCAAGCGGCCGGGTGATCACCTTCCACGGATTCCTGCGCGCCTATGTCGAGAGCCACGACGACCCCGATGCCGAGCGCGACGACCGCGAGACCCGGCTGCCGCAGCTCGCCGAGGGCGACCTGGTGGCCGTGGCGCGCATGGAGGCCGAGGGGCATGAGACCCGGCCGCCGGCCCGGTTCACCGAGGCGTCGCTGGTGCGGGAGCTGGAGGAGCGAGAGATCGGCCGCCCGTCGACGTACGCGTCGATCATCCGCACCATCCTCGACCGCGGCTACGTCTACAAGAAGGGGACGGCACTGGTCCCCAGCTGGCTGGCGTTCTCGGTGACCCGGCTGCTCGAGGAGCACTTCGCGCGGCTGGTCGACTATGACTTCACCGCCCGGCTGGAGGACGTGCTCGACGAGGTCGCCGGCGGCCGCGAGGACGCCCAGCGGGTGCTGGGCCGCTTCTGGTTCGGTGGCGACGCCGGTGACGGCTCCCCCGGCACCGGTCTCAAGCAGCTCGTCAGCGAGCTGGGGGACATCGACGCGCGCCAGCTGGCGACCTTCCCGATCCGCGAGGCCGACGGCAGTGAGTCCGGCATCGCGCTGCGGGTCGGCCGCTACGGCCCGTACGTCGAGGACGCCAGCGGCGCACGCGGCAACGTGCCCGCGGACCTGCCGCCCGACGAGCTGACACTGGACACCGCCCGCGAGCTGTTGGCCAACCCGGCCGGCGCCGAGCGCGCCCTGGGCACCGACCCCGAGTCGGGGCATGTGATCGTGGCGAAGAACGGCCGCTACGGCCCCTACGTCACCGAGCAACTGCCCGACGATGCGGTCACCAAGGGCGCCAAGGGGGTCAAGGCGCGCACCGGTTCGTTGTTCAAGGACATGACCCTCGACGCCATCGGTCTTGACGACGCCCTGCGGCTGCTGTCGCTGCCCCGCGCCGTCGGCACCGACCCCGACTCGGGCGAGGTGATCACGGCCCAGAACGGCCGCTATGGCCCGTACCTCAAGAAGGGCACCGACTCACGCTCCATCGAGACCGAGGAGCAGCTGTTCACGATCATGCTGGACGAGGCGCTCGCGATCTATGCCCAGCCCAAGCAGCGCGGCCGGCAGGCCGCCCGGCCGCCGCTGAAGGAGCTCGGTGACGACCCCGGATCGGGGAAGGCGGTGACGGTGAAGGACGGCCGCTTCGGTCCGTACGTCACCGACGGGGAGACCAACGCGACGCTGCGCAAGGGTGACGACCCGCAGTCGGTGACCATCGAACGCGCCGCCGAGCTGCTCGCCGAGAAGCGCGCCAAGGACCCGACCCCCCGCAAGCGGACGGGCACCAAGAGACCAGCAGCCAAGAAGACGACGGCCAAGAAGACGGCCAAGAAGACGGCAGCGAAGAAGACGGCAGCGGCCCGGCAGGGATGAGCACAGCGCCGCACAGCGTGGGTGCTGTCCTGGCCCTCCCCGGCCTGCGGCGCTTCTGGGCCGCCATCGGTCTGTCCAGCCTCGGTGACTGGGTCGGGCTCCTTGCTCTCACCGCCCTCGCCAACGAGCTTGCCGGTGCCGGCTACGCCGACCGCAACTTCGCCATCGCGGGCGTGCTGCTGCTGCGCGTGCTGCCGGCGCTGCTGATCGGGCCGCTGGGCGGCTACCTCGCCGACCACCTTGACCGGCGCAAGGTCCTCGTCGTCGGCGACGTGCTGCGAGCGGTGCTGTTCGTCACCATCCCCCTCGTGGGGACGTTGCCCTGGCTGCTGGTGGCCACGGTGCTGGTGGAGGTGGTCAACCTGGTCTGGCTGCCGACCAAGGACGCCACCATCCCCGACCTGGTGCCACCGTCGCGACTCGAGGCCGCCAACCGGCTCGTACTGGCCACCACCTACGGCTCGGCGCTGCCGGCCGCGGCCTTGTTCATCGGGATCTCGCTGGTCACCGAGGCACTGTCGTCCACCACCGGCTGGGCGCCGGAGTCGTCGGTCACCCTCGCGCTCCTCGCCAACGCGTTGAGCTTCGCCGTGTCGGCGGTGCTGCTGCTCAGCCTCGGGCCCGCCCTGCCGGCGGGTGCGGCGGTGCCCCAAGAGGACCGGGTCGGCGTGGTACGGGCGGTGGTCGACGGATGGGCGTACGTCGCGCGGACGCCGTTGATCCGCAGCCTGGTCGTCGGCATCGCCGGAGCCTTCGCCGCCGGCGGCGTGGTCATCGGGCTGGCCCGGGTCTACGTCGCCGAGCTCGGCGCCGGTGACCCCGGCTACGGCGTGCTCTTCGGTGCCGTCTTCGCCGGTCTCGGCGGCGGGATGTGGGCTGGGCCTCGGCTGCTGGGCGGGGTGAGCCGTCGCCGGCTCTTTGGGCTGGCCCTGGCCGGCGCGGGTGTCGTGCTGGTCGGCCTGTCGCTGGTCTCCGACATGGTGCTGGCCGCGGTGGCGAGCCTGCTGCTGGGCTCGGCCGCCGGCGTGGCCTGGATCACCGGCTACACCCTGCTCGGACTCGAGGTGCCCGAGGCGCTGCGCGGACGCACGTTCGCGCTGGTCCAGTCACTGGTCCGGCTCGTGCTGGCGCTCGTACTGGCCGCGGCGCCACTGCTCGCCGGGCTGGCCGGGGCGCACCGGCTACGTATCAACGACGACGTCGCCCTGACCTTCGGCGGGGTCCAGCTGGCCTTCGCCGTGGCGGGCTTGCTCGCGGCGGGGGTAGGGGTGGCATCCTTCCGATCGATGAACGACCGACCTGGGGTCTCCGTGACCGCCGAGCTGCGACAGTCGATGGGTGGGCGAGGTGTCTATCCCCCCCGTGGCGTCTTCATCGCGCTCGAGGGGGGTGAGGGCGCCGGCAAGTCCACCCAGGCACGGCTGCTCGCCGACGCGCTGAGTGGGGTGGCCGCCGAGGTTGTCCTGACCCGCGAGCCGGGTGGCACCGCCGTGGGCCGGTCGCTGCGTGACATCCTGCTCGACCCCGTCACCGGGGAGCTGTCCCCGCGGACCGAGGCCTTGCTGTACGCCGCGGACAAGGCCGAGCACGTCGCGCGCGTCGTGCGCCCCGCCCTCGACCGTGGCGCTGTGGTGATCACCGACCGCTACGTCGACTCGACCCTTGCCTACCAGGGCGCCGGCCGGGCGTTGCCTGTCGACGAGGTTGAACAGGTGGCCCGGTGGGCCACCGAGCAGCTGCGGCCGCACCTGACGGTCTTTCTCGACCTGCCTGCTGCCGAGGGGCTACGCCGGGCCCTGCCCGAAGCCAGTCCCGAGGCCAGTCCCGACCGCCTAGAACAGGAGCCGGCCGACTTCCACGAGCGGGTGCGGGGACGCTTCCGGGCGCTGGCCGCCGCCGACCCCGACCATTACCTCATCGTGGACGCGACGCTGGCCGCCGAGACGGTGGCCGCCACGGTGCTGCAGCAGGTCGGGCCACTGGTCGGACCTCGACACTAGGGTGCTGGCATGGCAGCGGGGCAGGGCAGCGTGTGGGCGGGTCTGATCGGCCAGGAGCCCCTCGTCGACGCCCTCCGTCCGGCGGTCGAGGCCGCGCAGCGCTGGCTGTCCGGCCGCGCCGATGCCGCGATGACCCATGCCTGGCTGTTCACCGGTCCCCCAGGCTCCGGCCGCTCCACGGCCGCGCGGGCGTTCGCCGGCGCCTTGCAGTGTGACGAGGGTGGCTGCGGTGAGTGCGCGGCGTGCCGCCAGGTGCTCGCCGGATCCCACCCCGACGTGACCATCGTCGACACCGCCGGTCTCACGATCGGCGTCGACGACGTCCGCGAGCTGGTGCTCAAGGCCGCGATGGCACCGACGATGGGGCGGTGGTCGGTGATCCTCGTGCAGGACGCCGACCGGCTCACCGACCAGGCTGCCAACGCCATGCTGAAGAGCATCGAGGAGCCCCCCGGGCGCACCCTGTGGTTGCTGTGCGCGCCGACCAGCGATGACGTGATGCCCACGATCCGCTCACGCTGCCGGCAGGTCACACTTCGTACCCCGCCGACGCCGGCCGTCGCCGCAGCCCTGGAGGCCGGCGGAGTGGCGCCGGCGCTGGCGGCCTTCGCCGCCCGCGCCTCGCAGGGGCACGTCGGCCGTGCACGAGCGCTGGCGCGCGACGAGGCGGTGCGCAACCGGCGCCGCGAGGTGCTCGGTCTGCCGCAGCGCCTGCGCGACCCGGGCGACTGCGTCCGAGCGGCGCACAACGTGCACGAGGCGGCCAAGGAGGAGTCCGAGTCGATAGCCGCCGCGCTCGAGCAGCGCGAGCTGCAGCTCCACGCCGAAGCCTGGGGGACCGGTACTCGCGGTGTGCGGGCCCGCGGTGAGAACGGTGCGCTGGCGGAGCTGAAGCGGTCGCACAAGTCGCGCCGCACCCGGCTCGTGCGCGACTCCGTCGACCGCGCGCTGCTCGACCTGCTCAGCGCCCAGCGCGACGTGCTGCGGCTGCAGTCCGACAGCGGTGTCGAGCTGGTCAACGAGGAGATGCGTCCCGAGCTCGAGGCGGCGTCACGACGGTCCCGCCCCGTCCGTACGCTGCGCCGCATCGAGGCGTTGCTGGGCTGCCGTGAGGCCATGGCCACCAACGTCGCGCCGCTGCTGGCTCTCGAGCAGACGTTCCTGCGCCTGGCCAGGGCCTGACGCCTGCGCGGCCGCTCCTGGTCGAGATTCCGTTTCTTCTCGTCGGCGCGGTGACGCCACTGTGTCCACTGCGTGGCGCGTCCCGGCGCGCCGGCAACCTAGGCTGGCTGCTGTGATCTCTCTTCCCCGCCGGCGCGCCAGTCGAGCGTTGCCGCTGGTGCTGGCGGTGGCGGTGGTGCTGGCCGGCTGCTCCATCAGCACCGACGACGAGGCCGCCGACGGTGGACCCACCGACCCGGCGACGTCGACCGCTGAGCCGACGGAGCCGACGGAACCCGGTGCGGCCGCAGACGCTGCGGTGGCGCGGTTCTATGACCAACAGGTGGCGTGGGAGCCGTGCGCCGGCGGGTTCGAGTGCGGCACCGTCGAGGTGCCGGTCGACTACGCCGCCCCCGGAGGAGACACCATCGAGTTGTCGGTCAACCGCCGCCCGGCCGACGGGAAGTCTCCGCAGGGCGCCCTGATCGTCAACCCGGGCGGTCCCGGCGCGTCTGGTGTCAGCTATGCGCCGCAGGCCGCCGCGCAGTTCGGGCCGGAGGTCCTCGCGGCCTACGACGTGGTCGGTTTCGACCCCCGCGGGGTCGCCGACAGC
>JACCVL010000100.1 GCA_013698185.1 Nocardioidaceae bacterium | reverse complement strand
CGCTTCACCATCGACGGCATCGCCGGGGCACGCACCAACACCTTCCCCAGCCTCGACATCGCCAACGGCGCCCCGACCGGCGCCGACGCCACCGACGAGATCGTCCTGACCTGGTCCGACGACCGGGCCGGCACCAACAAGGAGAAGGCGTACCTGATCCGGTCGACCAATGGTGGCGGCAGCTACAGCGCCCCGGACGTGGTCTCCGACCCCGGTGACCGGGCCAACCAGCCGGCGGTGGCGATCGCCCCCGACGGAGCTGACGTGTACGTCGTCTACAACGCGTTCCTCGACCCGTGGCGGGACAACACGACGGCGTCGCGCCGGATGCTCGGGGTCGTCAACTACGTGAGCCCCCGTGGCGCGGTGACATCGCTGCACCGAGGGGCCATCGGCGACGCTCGTGGTTCGAGCGCCAACGGCCTGACCGCGGAGTTCCTCGGCGACTACAACTACGCCGTGGCCACGCGTGACGCCGGCTCTGCGGTGTGGAACGACACCCGCAACGCCGCCGTGTGCGGGGCCATCAACCGGTACCGGCAGGCGTTCGTCGACGACGTCACCAGCGGCGCCACCGAGCCGATCGTCGGGGACCGGGCCCGGGACCGGGCCGGTGCGTCGGAGGTGCCGAACACGCATTCGACCGAGCTGCGTCCGGGACCGAACCAGGACTGCCCGCAGGGGGGGACGAAGGCCTTCGGCAACACCGACATCTTCGGAGGGAGCTACGCCGACCCCACACCCTGAGCCGCGGTAACACGTAGGCACACGCCGCGATCCGCGCATTTCGTCAGGTACGAAATGCGCGGATCGCGTCTGTGCGGGGTGAGGGGGTGTGGGTCAGGATGCCTTCTCGCGGCGCTCGCGCTTGGCCGGGGCCTTGTCGCGCGGCACCAGCGTCGGGTTGACGTTGCGCAGCACGACCTCGTCGGTGACGACGACCTTGGCGACGTCCTCGCGACTAGGGACCTCGTACATCACGTTGAGGAGGACCTCCTCGATGATGGCGCGCAGCCCGCGGGCGCCGGTGCCGCGCAGCATGGCCTGGTTTGCCATCGCCAAGATCGCGTCCTCGGTGAACTCCAGCTCGACGTTGTCGAGCTCGAACAGCTTGCGGTACTGCTTGATGAGGGCGTTGCGCGGCTCGGTGAGGATCTGCACCAACGCCGGCTCGTCGAGCTTGTCCACGGTCGCGATGACCGGCAACCGGCCGATGAACTCGGGAATCAGCCCGAACTTGAGCAGATCCTCGGGCATCACCTGGGAGTAGATGGTGTTCTCGTCGTCGACGTCGTCTGGCGAGAGGTCGGCGGCGAAGCCGAGCGCCTTCTTGCCGCTGCGCCGCTCGATGATCTGATCCAGCCCGGCGAAGGCGCCGCCCACCACGAACAAGACGTTCGTGGTGTCGATCTGGATGAACTCCTGGTGCGGATGCTTGCGCCCGCCCTGCGGCGGCACACTCGCAGTCGTGCCCTCGAGGATCTTGAGCAGCGCCTGCTGGACACCCTCACCGGACACGTCACGGGTGATCGACGGGTTCTCGCTCTTGCGGGCGATCTTGTCGACCTCGTCGATGTAGATGATGCCGGTCTCGGCCTTCTTGACGTCGTAGTCGGCGGCCTGGATCAGCTTGAGCAGGATGTTCTCGACGTCTTCGCCGACGTATCCGGCCTCGGTCAGGGCGGTAGCGTCAGCGATGGCGAACGGCACGTTGAGCATGCGCGCCAATGTCTGGGCCAGGTACGTCTTGCCGCAGCCGGTGGGCCCGATCACCAAGATGTTGGACTTGGCGAGCTCGACGACCTCGTCCTTGCCCGAGTGCTTGCTGCCCGCGGCGCTGGCCTGCACGCGCTTGTAGTGGTTGTAGACAGCGACCGCGAGCGCCTTCTTCGCCGGGTCCTGGCCGATGACGTAGGCGTTGAGGAAGTCGTAGATCTCGCGCGGCTTGGGCAGCTGCTCGAGGCCAGCGGTCTCGGCGCCCTCAGTGAGCTCCTCCTCGATGATCTCGTTGCACAAGTCGATGCACTCGTCGCAGATGTAGACCCCCGGCCCCGCGATCAGCTTCTTGACCTGCTTTTGGCTCTTACCGCAGAACGAGCACTTGAGCAGGTCACCACCGTCACCGATGCGCGCCACGAAGGACATCCCTTCCTCGGGTGCGTCGGGTGGGTACGGCCACGCCGACGAGCTGACGAGCTCGACCGTACCCCGTCGTGCCCACCCACGGGGGCGGCTTGCCGATGCGGCGCCGTACGCCGGGGGCGAACATCGCCACAGTCTCTCGCCGCCGTCAGACCTTGACCAGTGACGTCTTGCGCGACCCGAGGATCTGGTCGATGAGGCCGTACTCCACCGCCTGCTCGGCGGTGAGGATCTTGTCCCGCTCGACGTCGCGGCTGACCTCCTCGGGGGTCTTGCCGGAGTGGTCGGCGATCATCTGCTCCAGCAGCGCGCGCATCCGCAGGATCTCGTTGGCCTGGATCTCGATGTCGGAGGCCTGGCCGTAGGTGCCCTCGGTGTAGGGCTGGTGGATGAGGATGCGGCTGTTGGGCAACGCGAGCCGCTTGCCCGGCGCGCCGGCAGCCAACAGCACCGCGGCCGCCGAGGCCGCCTGGCCCAGGCACACGGTCTGGATGTCGGGCTTGACGAAGCGCATCGTGTCGTAGATCGCCGTGAGAGCGGTGAACGAGCCACCCGGGGAGTTGATGTAGATCTGGATGTCGCGATCGGGGTCCATCGACTCCAGCGACAGCAGCTGCGCCATGACGGCGTTGGCGACGTCGTCAGAGATCGGCGTGCCGAGGAAGATGATCCGCTCCTCGAACAGCTTGGCGTACGGGTCGATGCGGCGGATGCCGTAGGAGGTGCGCTCTTCCCATTGCGGGATGTAGTAGCTCATCGCGGTGCCTCTCAGGTCTGTGCGGGTCGGCCCTGCGCGGCAACCTCGCCGGCACTGCTGACCACGTTGTCGATGAAGCCGTACTCGAGCGCCTGGTCGGCAGTGAACCAGCGGTCGCGGTCGGCGTCGGCCTCGATCTGGTCGACGTCCTGGCCGGTGTGGGCGCTGATCAGCTCGAACAGCTGCCGCTTGATGTGCAGGGACTGCTCGGCCTGGATCTTGATGTCGCTCGCGCTGCCGCCGAGCCCACCCGACGGCTGGTGCATCATGATCCGCGCGTGCGGCAGGGCGTAGCGCTTGCCGGCCGCACCGGCGCAGAGCAGGAACTGCCCCATCGAAGCGGCCAGCCCCATGCCGACGGTGGCGACATCGTTGGAGATGTACTGCATGGTGTCGTAGATGGCCATCCCGGAGTCGACCGAGCCACCGGGTGAGTTGATGTAGAGAAAGATGTCGGCATCCGGGTCCTCGGCGTTGAGCAGGAGCATCTGCGCGCAGATCGCGTTCGCATTCTGGTCGCGCACCTCCGAGCCGAGGAAAACGATGCGTTCGCGGAGCAAGCGCTGGTAGATGTGCTCGTCGAGGCCGACCTGGTTGCCGTTGTTCTGCGCCGCCTGCGGGAGGTCCACAGCCGCAGCGAGGGAGCCAGCGTGGGAGTTCATGATTCGACCCTAGCGGCGGGTCCGGACACATCCACGCCCCGGAGGGTGCTGTTCGCGGCAGGCGTACGCGGCGGGACCGGCCTCACCCAGCCAGCGCGTGCAGCAGCGCGCGGGCGTACGCGCGCTCGGCGTCGACGTCCGCGTGGCGCTGCTCGCCCGCCTCTGCTTGGGTGACCACCACCCAGCCGAGCGGCACCGCCTCCAGGCGTACGAAGGCGTTGCCGAGTGCGGTACGCAGCTGGTCCTCGCGGGGCAGCCACACCACCTCGGCGGCGGCGATGCTGTCCAGCGCCCACTCGACGGTGCCGTTGAAGCCGATCACACGTCCACCCGGTAGGTCGTGCACGTCGACCACCATGTCGCTGACGACGAAGACCTCGTCATCCATGTCCCGGTTGGGAACCACGAACCGGTCGCCCGGCGCCGGCTCCCAGGACAGGCCGACGCCGTGCAGTCGCTGGGCGAGCTCGGGGGTGATCACCGCGCACATGCTGCCTCATGCCCGCTGCTGGCCCACGATCATGCATCGCTGGGCCTGTGGCGGCACGAATGCATGATCGTTTGTCGAGGGCGCCGCGGCGTTCCCGCTCACCCGGACGCTTTGCGTCAGGCTTCGGCCTGCCGCGGCTCCGCGTCAGCGGCCGCTTGGCTCGCCTCGTCAGCGGTCTCCGCCTGCTCAGCCGCAGCCACCTGCTCGGCGGCCGCGGCAGCAACCTCGTCGGGGTCGGCGTACGTGCCGTCCGGCTGCAGCGTCTTGAGCTCGACCGGCTCACCGTTCGTGTCGGTGATCTGGGCCCGCTCGACGATCGTCGCGAGCGCCTTGCCGCGTACGACCTCGCTGACCAACAGCGAGATGTGGTCGTGCTCGACGGCGTGCTGGGCGTACTGGTCGGGGGTGACGCCGGCCTGCTGGGCGCGCCGGACGATGTGCTGGCTGAGATCGCCCTCGGACACGCCGAGCTGCTCGGTGGTGGCGACCTTCTCCAGCACGAACTGCGCAGCGAGGGCGTCTCGGACCCGCGTGGTCAGGTCGGCCTCGAACTCCTCGGCGGTCTGCTCCTCCTGCTCGAGATAGTCCTCCTGGCTCATCCCGGCCTGTGCCAGCTGCTGGGTGATCTGCTCGCGACGCCCGGCCAGCTCCTCGGCGACAACGGCGTCGGGCAGCGGCACCTCGACCATGGTGAGCAGCTTCTCCAGCACCGCGTCACGCGCGGCGCCCGCCTGCTCGAGCCGCCTGCCGCGGGTGAGCTTGTCACGCAGGTCGGCGCGCAGCTCGTCGATGGTGTCGAACTCGCTCGCGGTCTGGGCGAAGTCGTCGTCGAGCTCGGGCAGCTCCTGCTCCTGCACGCCCTGAACGGTGACCTCGATGTCGACCTCCTGGCCGGACCGATCGCCGCCCATCAGCGTGGAGCTGAACGTCGCCGACTCCCCCACCGACATCCCCACCAGCGCCTCGTCGAGGCCGTCGACCATGGTGCCCTTGCCCACCTCGTACGACAGCCCGCTGGCCTGCGCCTCCTCGATCGGGGTGCCGTCCTTGGACGCCGACAGGTCGATGGTCACGAAGTCACCGTCGGCGGCGGCCCGCTCGACGTCGCTGAGGGAACCGAAACGCTCGCGCAGACCCTGGAGCTGCTCGGTGACGTCGTCCTCGGCGACCTCGACCGGCTCAACCTCGGCCTGCATGTTGCTGTAGTCCGGCAGCTCGATGTCGGGACGCACGTCGACCTCCGCGGTGAACTCCAGCGCGTCGCCGTCGACAAACTTGGTGACGTCGACCTCAGGCTGTCCCAGCGGCTGCAGGTCGTTCTCCTGCAGCGCCTGGACGTACAGCTTGGGCAGCGCGTCGTTGACCGCCTCATCGAGGACGACACCGCGACCGAGGCGCTGGTCGACGACCGCCGGCGGCACCTTGCCCCGGCGGAAGCCCGGCACCTGGATCTGCGCACCGATCTTCTTGTACGCCGCGGCCAGATTGGGCTTCAGCTCGTCGAACGGGACCTCGACGGTCAGCTTGACCCGGGTCGGGTTCAGGGTCTCGGCGGCGCTCTTCACGGTCGGGATGCTCCTCGGGGACGGCGGTCGTACGGTCGGGGGCGAACGCGCCACAACCAGCCGGCAGCACCGGTGGCAAGGGCGAACGGTCGGGGCGACAGGACTCGAACCTGCGATCTCCTGCTCCCAAAGCAGGCGCGCTAGCCACTACGCTACGCCCCGCGGCGTCGAGCGAGTCTAGTGGACCGCGTGAGGTGCGCCGCGCGCCCAGTCCGCCCGATATCGGCAGGGTGCGGTCCCCGGGCGGCCTCGCAGGCAGCTAGGCGGTGCGGGACCGGAGCCGGGCGAGGTAGACAAGGCCCGACAGCGCGAACAGCACGGCGGTGATGACAAGCCAGCGCCACAGGTAACCGTCGGCCGGCAGCGTGGTGGTGGACTCGTAGCCGCTGCTGAGCCGCAGGATAGCCGGCAGGAACACCGCGAGCAGCAGGGCCGACAACGCCAACGGCACCCGTACGTGGTTGGCCCAGGGCCGCGGCACCGCAGGGTCCGACCGCTCACGACGTCGGCCGTGCAGGAGCCGGTCCACCAGCGCGTACGCCGGGATCAGCACGAGGTCATGCAGCACCGCGGCGCCGACGAACCACACGGCGATGCCGACCGGGTTGCTGGGTAGCACCTGGTAGGCGGCGTACCCCGCGACCGCGAAGCTGACCAGCAGGGAGACCAGGTGCAGCGGGTGCGCGCCATACGTCTGGGCGAGACGTCGCATCGGCTCAGGCCTCGAAGGTGAGCCGGGTGACCCACTTGGTGTTGTGGACGCCAGGGTTGTTCGGGACGATCACCCGGGCCGGGAAGCCGTGGTCGAGCGACAGGTCGGCGCCGTTGACCCGCAGCGCGAGCAGGCTGTCGGGGTCGAGGACCTGGTTGCCGCGCAGGGTGGTGGTGCCGAAGCCACTCTCCTGGAGCGACTCCACGAACACCGACACAGGCGCGGGTACGCCGGCCAGCTGGGCCAGGTCGGCCAGCCGCACGCCCGCCCACGCCTGCGCGGACGTCGACCACCCCTCGACGCACGCGATCGGCAGCGCGGCGGTGTGCTGCGGAAGACCGAGCAGTTGGTCGCGGTCAAAGGTCATCGCCTCCGCGCCGCGAACCTGAAGGCGCCAGCCAGGGTCCTGCGCGCCTTCGGTGAGGCCGAGCGCGTCGGCGGTCTTGTTGACCTGGAAGCCGTTGGGCCCGTCGCTGGGGTCGGTGAAGCGGGGAGCCAGCAGTGCGGTGCGACGCAGCACTCCGCCAAAGCTCTGGCCGGCGGTGACGACGAACAGCAGCGCCGACCCCCCGCCGACCAGGGCCAGGGCCCCGCGCCGGGAGATGGTCGCCGCGGCCGGGTTGGGACTGACCAGCTCGTGGTCGTCGGGCGGCTCCGGCACGGTGTGGGCGGTATCGGTGCGCAGCTCCTCGCGCCACGAGCGCGAGCGCAGCGAGCGCACCACCACCGGCAGCTTGAACGCGACGTGCACGACGAAGGCCGCGATGAACACCCAGGCGCCGTAGAAGTGCAGCGAGTAGAACGAGCCGGGGAAGACGTACCAGTACTGAATGTTGGCCAGGCCGGTGACGAACTCGAAGACCACGCCGCCGACGAGCAGCAGCAGGGAGAGCCGCTCCAGCGCGTGGGCGAGCGAGCGGACCGGCGGCCAGGTGAAGAGCTTGGGGATGACCGACCACAGCTTCCCCAACAGCACCGGGATCAACACGATCCCGACGGTCACGTGCAGGCCCTGGGTGACCCGGTAGAGCCACGACGGGTTGGTGGGCCAGTCGAACAGATAGAAGCCGAGTGGGCCGGCGCCGGGGGTCTTGTCGTTGCTGCCCAGGTCAGGGTTGTATGCCGCGTACGACAGCAGGCCGGTGACGAAGACGACGATGATGCCGGCCAGCAGCACCGATCCGAAGACCGAGGTGAGCCACGGGCCTCGCAGCGGGCTGCGCCAGAAACCACGGCGGGTCGGTCCGGGGGGCGGATGCTCGGCGACGGCCTGCCGCAGCCGCGACAGCCGACTCGGCGGCTGTTCGAGGCGCTGGCTCACCTCTGGAGCGTAGACGGCTGCCGCCCGCTCCCCCAGGACCCTGACACCCGGGGCGGCCTTACGAACTTCTTACGACTTCAGCCGGCGGCTGCCGGCGTGCCAGTCCTCGTGCATCCCGACCTCACCCGGCTCGACCCCGGCAGACACCAGCTGCGGGCGCTCGCGCAGGCTGCGCTTTAGCTCGGCGAATCCCGGGAAGCGGGCGAGCCCGACGACGTGGTCCCACAGCTCGACGGCCTCGTCCTGGCTGGGCTGCCGGCTGATGACCGGGCCGAAGAACGCGACGCCGTCCGGCGGGTCGAAGTGGATGATCGGGGTCCCGACGTCCTTG
>JACCVL010000099.1 GCA_013698185.1 Nocardioidaceae bacterium | reverse complement strand
GGACGGTGGCTGCGGATGGTGGCCACCAGGTCGTCGGATCCGCTGATGAGGTCGTCGTCGACCTTGACGATGATGTCGCCGCGCTCGAGCCCGGCCTCCTCGCCGGCGCTGCCCGCGGTGACATCCTGGACTCCGGCCCCGTTGACCACCCCGTTGTCGTCCACGGCGTCGCTGACGCTGACCCCGATCCGGGCGTGCGTGGCGGCCTCGCCCTGGCTGAGCTGGGCGACGACCGGCCGCGCCTCGTCGATCGGGATGGCAAAGCCGAGTCCGATCGACCCGCCGGTGCTGGCCATCGACGAGGAGTCGGTACGGATGGCGGAGTTGATGCCGACGACCTTGCCGTCGGAGGTGACCAGCGCGCCGCCGGAGTTGCCGGGATTGATCGCGGCGTCGGTCTGGATGGCCGGGAACACCGAGCCGGCGCCGCCTTGGGAGTCGCCGGCCGCGACCGGGCGGTCCAGGGCGCTGACGATGCCGCTGGTCACCGTGCTCTCCAGCCCGAACGGCGACCCGATCGCCACCACCTGCTGGCCGACGACGAGGTCGTCGGAGCTGCCGAGCGTGGCCGGGGCGAGGCCAGACACGCCATCGGCCTGGATCACGGCCAGGTCCGTCAGCGGATCGGTGCCCACCACCTTTGCCGGCGCCGTGGAGCCGTCGTTGAAGGCCACCGTGAGCTCACCGTTGGCGGCGGCCTCGACAACGTGGTTGTTGGTGAGGATCTGGCCGTCGCTCGACAAGATGATGCCCGACCCGCTCCCGGCGCCCTGGCTGGTGCGCACATCGATCTTCACCACCGACGGCAACACCGACGCGGCGACGTCCTGCACCGAACCGCTCAGCGCCGTCCGGGTGTTCGCGGACTGGTTGTCGAGGGACTCTGCGGTGCTGACGTCACCGGCCGACGAGCCCCCACCGGCCGACTGTGACGCCGTGTCCCCGCCGGTGCCGGCACCGTCGATCGCGGCGTAGCCAGCCGCGCCGCCGACTCCGCCGAGCACGCCGGCGAGCAGGGCCGCGACCACGACCGGCCCACCGCGGCGGGTCGGCTTGGCCGGGTCGTGAGAGCTGAAGCCCCCGATGGTCTCGGTGTCCTCGGCGTCGGGTCGTTGCTGCGGCTCTTTGCCGAACGGATCGTACGAAGTCATGACGCCATAGTGCGCAGGCTCCCTGAGACCGGCCTGAACCGACCGTGAGACGTGGCTGTCAATGCACGCCGCTGCCCGGCAGCCGCAGCGTGAACACGGCGCCACCGTCCGGGGCGTTGGCGGCGCTCACCTGGCCGCTATGGCGGTCGGCGGTGCGGCGCACGATGGCCAGGCCCAGTCCCGAGCCGCTGAGGCTGCGCGCCTCCACCGAGCGGTAGAACCGGTCGAACACCCGCGGCAGGTCGCCCGCGGCGATGCCGGGCCCGTGGTCGCGCACCGTGAGCTCCCCTCCGGTCAGCCGTACCTCGACCACCCCGCCCGGTGGGCTCCACTTCACTGCGTTGTCGAGCAGGTTGGTGACCGCTCGTTCCAGCAGGTGGGGTTCACCGACCACCAGCCACTGTTCGAGCCTGGTGTCGATACGCACCCCGCCAGCCCGACGCCGGACGCGCACCACGGCGGCCTCGACGACATCGACGAGGTCGACAGCCTCCAGGTCGTGGGCCATCGGCTCCTCCCGCGCCAGCTCCACCAGGTCACCCACCAGGGTGCTGAGCTCGTCGATCTGAGCGTCGACGTCGGCCAGCAGCTCGGCACGGGCCTGGTCCGGGAGGCCGCCGTGCTGCTCGGCCTGCGCGAGCAGCTCGAGGTTGGTGCGCAGGCTGGTGAGCGGCGTGCGCAGCTCGTGTCCGGCGTCGGCCACGAGCTGCACCTGGCGCCGTCGCGAGGCTGCGAGCGATGCCAGCATCATGTTGAACGCCGCGGTCAGCCGCGCCAGCTCGTCGGTCCCGGTGCCGGCGGGCGCGATCGGGGTCAGGTCGTCGGTGCGGGCGACGTGCTCGGCCGCCCGGGTCAGGCGGCGTACCGGGCGCAGGCCGTTGGTCGCGACACCCCAGCCGGCGAGGCCCGCCAGCAGCGCGCCGGCAAGTCCGACGGACCAGGCGACGAGGGCGAGCCGTTCGAGTGACCGGTACGTCGGCTCCATCGACTGGGCGAGCACAAGCGCGGTGCCGCCCGGTTGGCGCACGGCCACCAGCCGGGACCGGTCGCCGTCGACGACCACCGTGCGCAACGACTGCGAGCGCCCCCCGCGGGCAACGGCAAGCTCCGAGCTCGACAAGACGTCGATCAAGTGCCGCTCACCGCGTGCGGTGCCCGCCGGGGTGAGCACGGCCAGGCGGACGTCGGAGGCGGTGACGAACTGGGTCGGGATGTTGTTGTCGAAGGCCGACTGCACCAGCGGCGTGTCAGCGGTGGCCTGCGCGCGCTGGATCAGGGACTCGTCGAGCGAGGACTCCAGCTCGATGCGGAGCGTGACGTAGACCGCGACGCTGGCCACCGCCAGGGTCAGGCCCACCGCCAGCGAGGTGAGGATGGTGACCCTCGAGGCGAGGGTGACGTGCTTGGCCAGCCGTTCGCGGCCCAGGGCCGGCCAGCGGGCGTACGAGGGTGGTGCGGTCACGGCGGCGTCTCGCGCAGGACGTAGCCGACGCCTCGCACGGTGTGCAGCAGCCGCGCCTCCCCCTCGGCCTCGGTCTTGCGGCGCAGGTAGCCGACGTACACCTCGAGGGAGTTCGACATCGGGCCGAAGTCATAGCCCCAGACCCGCTCGAAGATAACCGAGCGCGTCAGCACCTGACGAGGATTCCGCAGAAAGAGCTCGAGAAGCGCGAACTCGGTTCGGGTGAGGTCGATGAGAGCGCCCGACCTGCGCACTTCGCGTGTGCCCGGATCGAGGTCGAGATCAGCGAAGCGAAGGAGGTCGGCGCCGCCGTCGCCGTTCCCCAGCCGCCTGAGGAGCGCGCGCAGGCGAGCGAGCAGCTCGGCGAGCGCGAACGGCTTCGGAAGGTAGTCGTCGGCACCCGCGTCCAGCCCGGCGACACGGCTGTCGACCTCCGCGCGAGCGGTCAGCATCAACACCGGAATCTCG
>JACCVL010000079.1 GCA_013698185.1 Nocardioidaceae bacterium | reverse complement strand
GGTGCACGGCGCGCACGACGACTCCCCGCACGCGACCGCGCGCGCCGTGCTGGCTCAGGCCGAGCAGGCGGGGCTGCGCTTGGTGTGCCCCGGCGAGCATGCCTGGCCGGCCGGTCTCGGCGGGCTGGCGGACGCCGGTGTGCTGCACGGCCGAGGCGGCCCTCCGTACGGGCTGTGGGTGCGTGGCGACCATGACCTCACCGACTTGGTGGGCCAGGCGGTGGCGGTGGTGGGTGCCCGGTCGTCGACCGCGTACGGGGACGACGTCGCCGGCGACATCGCCGCCGGCCTCTGTGATGCCGGCGTCAGCGTGGTCAGTGGCGCGGCGTACGGCATCGACGCGGCGGCACACCGCGGTGCGCTGGCGGTCGGAGGAACGACCATCGCGGTGCTGGCGTGTGGAGCCGACGTGGTCTACCCCCGCGGTCACGACGGGTTGCTGGCCAGAGTCGGGCAACAAGGTCTCGTCATGAGCGAGGCGCCCCCGGGTGCGCACCCGACCAAGGTGCGTTTCCTGGCTCGCAACCGGCTGATCGCCGCATTGACCCAGGCAGTGGTCGTGGTGGAGGCCTCGTGGCGCAGTGGGTCGCTCAACACCCTCAAGTGGGCCGGGCAGCTCGGCCGGGTCGGCCTCGGGGTGCCCGGCCCGGTGACGAGCGGCTCGTCGACCGGCGTGCACCTGGCCATCCGCGAGCGCCGAGCCGATCTCGTGACCAACGCCGCCGAGGTGCGCGAAGCCATCGCCGAGATCGGGTCCGAGCGCATCAAGGGATCGCCCACCTGGGGTCTCGGCGCGGTGCGCGACACCGATGGGCTCGAGCCGCTGCAGCTGGACGTGCTGGAGTCGTTACCAGCAGCCGACGACGACGCGCTCACGAGCGACGAGGTGGCTGGTCGGTGCGGCCGGGACCCGATCGCGGTCCGGCGGGCCCTGGTGAGCCTCGCCCAGGGAGGTCTCGTCGGCTGCGCCGACGGACGGTGGCGGGTGCGTCGGCGGCGCGCCCCCTTGCCCGGCGAGGCAGGTGCACGCACGCTGCTGTGATGCACGCTGGGGCCGGTGCCGACGAGTGGGATGTCGTCGTGGACGTCTATGCCGAGCACCTGCGTCTCGAGCGCAACCTGTCGCAGCACACGGTGCGCGCCTACGTGGCCGATTTGGCCGACCTGGCCGAGCACGCCCGGCGTGCCCGGATCGCCCGGCCGGCGGACCTTGACCTGCGCACGCTGCGCGGCTGGTTGGCCCTGCAGCAGACCAAGGGCCGTGCGCGCACCACCCTCGCGCGGCGGGCCACATCGGTACGGGTGTTCACCGCTTGGCTGCTGCGGACTGGACGCGCGCAGACCGACGCCGGCGGCCTGCTGGCTACGCCTAAGCGGCACCGGCCGCTGCCTGCCGCCTTGCGGAGCGAGCAGATGCGGGAGGTGTTGGATGCGGCGGCGGCTGACGCCCATGAGCAAGGGGCCCGAGGGCTGCGCGACGTCGCCGTGCTGGAGCTGCTGTACGCCACCGGCATCCGCGTCGGCGAGCTCGTCGGCCTCGACCTCGACGACGTCGACCACGATCGTCTGCTGATTCGGGTGTTCGGCAAGGGCAGCAAGGAGCGGTCCGTGCCCTATGGCCGGCCGGCAGCGGTCGCCCTGGACGGCTGGCTCGGCGGGGGACGGCACGAGCTCACGACCCCTGCCAGCGGCGCGGCGCTGTTCATCGGTGCCCGCGGCGGCCGCATCGACCCGCGTACTGTCCGCCGGATGGTGCACGAACGGGTCGGTGCTGTCGCTGACACGCCCGACCTGGGGCCGCACGGGCTTCGCCACAGTGCAGCCACCCACCTGCTCGAGGGCGGCGCCGACCTGCGATCGGTCCAGGAGCTGCTGGGACACGAGTCGCTCGCGACCACGCAGATCTACACCCATGTCAGCGCCGACCGGCTCCGCGCGGCCTACGAGCTGGCACACCCCCGAGCCTGACCGTGCGCTCAGAGCAGACCTAAGCCTGACCACACCGGCACCAGCGGTGGCCGCGCTGCCGGCGAGGGCGTCGTCCGCCAGCTCGGAGCGACCGGGTCCCCCTCGAGGGGTAGCAGCCGCACCGGCCCGGTGCCGAGGTAACGCAACGGGTCGACATAGGTGTCGCGCAGTCGAGCGCCCAGGTGCAGGCACGCTGCCGGCAGGCAGTGGCCGCCGGCAAGGGTGAGCGTGCCGATCAGGGCACCGGCGCGCAGCCGCTCGTTGCGGCTGACCGCCACCAGCACCGGCTCATAGGTGGTGCGCAGCCCGCCGTGGTCGACGACGACGACCCCCCGCCCGGCCACCTGGCCGGCAAAGCTGACCCGGCCCGCATCGACGGCGAGCACGGGCTGGCCGACCGTGCCCGCGAGGTC
>JACCVL010000054.1 GCA_013698185.1 Nocardioidaceae bacterium | reverse complement strand
ACTGCGTGATCGCGGGCGGGATGGCTGCCCGCTACCTCGTGGCCGCCGATGGCCTGCACTCACCGATCCGCGCGCAGCTCGGTCTCGGCCGTACCGATCCGCGGCGCCCAGCGCGCTACGGCCTGCGACGGCACTTCGCCGTGCCGCCGTGGACCGATCTGGTCGAGGTGCACTGGAGCCGCGTCGCCGAGGCATACGTGACCCCGGTCGGCACCGACCTGGTTGGCGTCGCCATGCTCAGCAGCGAGCGGCAACCCTTCGAGGCACACCTGCGGCAGTTCCCCCAGCTGGCCGACCGCCTGCCCGTCCGCGCGGCAACCCAGGTCCGCGGCGCCGGCCCGCTGCTGCAGCGGGCCAGCGCACCCCGGGCCGGGCGGGTGCTGCTGGTCGGCGATGCCGCCGGCTACGTCGACGCCCTCACGGGCGAGGGGATCGCGGTGTCACTGGCCTGTGCCCGCTCGCTGGCGCAGTGCCTGGCCGCCGGCCGCCCCGAGGCGTACGAGCGGGCCTGGCGGCGTGAGTCGCGCCGCTACCGGCTCATCACGCAGGCGCTGCTGTGGGCGGGACGCCGACCGGCGGTGCGCCGCTCGATCGTGCCGGCGGCCCGGCGCCTGCCCGCGGTGTTCGGCGCGGCCGTCAACCAGCTGGCCGGGTCCAGTGGCCCCGGGGTCAGTGGCACGGTGTGAGCGACGTCTGGGATCTCGTCGTCATCGGTGCCGGCCCGGCCGGGTCGGCCGCGGCGCTCGGCGCCCTGCATGCCCGACCTGACCTGCGGGTGCTCCTGCTGGACCGTGCCGACTTCCCCCGTGACAAGCCCTGCGGCGACGGCATCGCACCGCACGCGCTCGACGTGCTGGCCGCCGTCGGCGTGACCGGGCTCCTGGACGACAAGGTGCCGGTGCGGCGGCTCGAGCTGACCCACGGGCAGCTGCACGTCTCGCGCCTCATGACCAGACCCGCCTTCGTCGTTCCCCGCTCGGTGTTCGACGCCCGGCTGCTCGAGGCCGCCCAGGCCGCGGGGGCGTGCTGTCGGCGCCAGCGGGTGCGCACGATCCGGGTCGACCGCACCCACGTGGTTCTCGACGACACGGCGGACGCCGGCCGGAGCGTCCGGGCTCGGACGGTGGTCGGCGCGGATGGGGCGCACTCGGCGGTACGGGCCGCCATCGCTCCCGGACGGCGGCCCCGCACCGCGCTGGCCCTGCGTGGGTATGCGCCCGTGCCGGCTGCCGGTCGTGGCCGGCAGCTGATCGTCTTCGGCTCACGGCGCCAGCCCGCGTACGCGTGGTCGTTCGACCGGGGTGACGGGCTCGCCAACGTCGGCTACGGCGAGCTGGTGCGTCCTGGAGGTCCGGCGCCGTCGCGGGCGCTGCTGCTGCAGCAGCTCGACCAGCTGCTACCAGGGGCGACCCGGGGCGGGAGCCAGTGGCGCGGCCACCACCTGCCGTTGTCGTCGTGGCCGTGGCGGCAACCCGACGGGCGGGTTCTGCTCGCCGGCGACGCCGCTCACCTGGTCAACCCGATCACGGGTGAGGGCATCTACTACGCGGTGGCTACCGGGGTGCTGGCCGGTCGAGCAGCCGCCCGCGCCCACGACGCCGACGGCGGCCACAGCGCAGGCCGCCTGCACCGCCGGGCCGTGCGCACTCTGCTCGGTCGGCACCTGATGCACACGAGTCTCGCGGCCCGGCTGGTGCCGGTGCCCGTGCTGGTGCACGCAGCCGTCCGTGCAGCGGCCGCTGAGCAGTGGGTCTTCGACGAGCTGGTGGAGCTCGGGCTCGGCCGCGGGTGTCTCAGTTCTGCGACGGGCAGGGCGATGGCCAGAAATGTTCTATCCAGGGGTTGACGCTCTGGAACGGATCCAGAATAGAGTGAGGCCATGGTTCGGTAGACGGGCCAGGTGAGCTTCGAGAGGCGTAGCGATGACCGACGTGACAAGCCAAGCGAGCGACGACCGGACCGAGCGAGCAGTCCTGACCACCAGGCAGGGACACCCGATCTCGGACAACCAAAACCAGCGCACAGTCGGTGCCCGGGGCCCAGCGACCCTGGAGAACTACCAGTTTCTGGAGAAGATGAGCCACTTCGACCGCGAGCGCATCCCCGAGCGGGTCGTGCATGCGCGCGGAGCCACGGCGTTCGGCTACTTCGAGGCGGACGGGACCGTCGGTGACGAGCCGATCTCGAGGTTCACCCGGGCCAAGCTCTTCCAGCAGCAGGGCAAGCGCACCGAGCTCGCCATCCGCTTCTCCACCGTCGCGGGTGGGCGGGACTCCTCCGAGGTCGCTCGTGACCCGCGTGGTTTCGCGGTCAAGTTCTACACAGAGGACGGCAACTGGGACCTCGTCGGCAACAACCTGGGTGTCTTCTTCATCCGCGACGCCATCAAGTTCCCCGACTTCATCCACTCCCAGAAGCCCGACCCGGTGACGTTCGAGCGGCAGATTCCCAACCGGGTCTTCGACTTCGTCAGCCAGACCCCCGAGTCGCTGCACATGATCCTGCTGGTCTTCAGCCCGCGCGGCATCCCCGCCAGCTACCGCACCCAGCAGGGCTTCGGTGTCAACACCTACAAGTGGGTCAACGCCGACGGCGAGACCACGCTGATCAAGTACCACTGGCTGCCCAAGCAGGGCGTCAAGTCCCACACCGCCGACGACGCCGCGGTCATCCAGGGCACCGAGCTGGGCTCGCACACCAAGGACCTCTACGGGGCCATCGATGCCGGCGAGTACCCCGAGTGGGACCTGCACGTGCAGATGATGGACGACCACGACCACCCCGAGCTCGACTTCGACCCGCTCGACGACACCAAGGTCTGGCCGGAAGACCAGTTCCCGCTGCACAAGATCGGGACGATGGTGCTCAACCGCAAGCCGGAGAATTTCTTCCTCGAGAACGAGCAGATCGCCTTCGGCACCGGCGTGCTCGTCGACGGGCTCGACTTCTCCGACGACAAGATGCTGGTCGGCCGCACCTTCAGCTACTCCGACACCCAGCGGCACCGGGTCGGTGCCAACTACCTGCAGCTCCCGGTCAACCAGCCCAAGAACGCCACCGTCGCGACCGGTCAGCGCGACGCTCCGATGGCCTACGCCGTCGACCTCGGTGCCGGGCAGAACCCGCACATCAACTACGAGCCATCGATCCTGGGCGGTCTGCGTGAGGCCGACACTCCGGCGCCTGCCCCGCAAGGCCCGGAGCTGAGCGGGAGGCTCACCCGAGAGCGCATCTCGCGCACCAACGACTACCAGCAGGCGGGCCAGCGCTACCTGCTGTCGGAGCCGTGGGAGCAGGACGACCTGGTCGCCAACCTCGTCGACGGACTCGGCCAGTGCGACCGGCCGATCCAGGAGCGGATGGTCTGGCACCTGCTGATGGTCGAGGACGAGCTAGGCCTGCGGGTCGGGGACGCGATCGGGATCAATCCCGACGACGTCGCCCATCTGGAGCCGCTGGCGACGCAGACGCTGTCGAACGAGGAGCGCGAGCGGGCCGCCAACCTCGGCAAGAACGGGCCGCGGGACGTGTCCGGGCTGACCATGACCCACTGCGTGCCCAACGAGCACGTAACGGTCAGCTAGAGCCGTCCTGCAGCAGCCGGAGCATCTCCGGCAGCTCGAAGACCTGGGCCACCGCGACCCCCGACTGGCGGCCCAGGTCGGGGTCCGCGCCCGCGTCCAGCAGCATCCGTACGCCGCTCTCGGAGCGCCGGAACACGGCGGCGCCGAGGGCGGTCTGGCCGCGGTCGTTGATCCGGGTGTGGTCGGCCCCGCGCGC
>JACCVL010000044.1 GCA_013698185.1 Nocardioidaceae bacterium | reverse complement strand
GCGGTATCGGCGCAGGCCGACGACGTCGTCGGTGCCGACTGACCACCCCATCCTGGTACGCCAACCGAGGGCATCGGGCTCGACGGCCGCCACCTGCACCGGCCAGTCCAGACCGGCAAGCCGCTGCAGCTGCTCGGCCACCACGTCGCCGAGCAGCTCGCGCTGCCGTCTCGGAGCAACATGCTGGAAGTCACAGCCACCACACCGGCCGGGTCCGGAGTACGGACAGGGTGGCTGCACCCTTCCCGACGCGGCGTCCAGCACGTCGATGGCGTCACCACGCAAGAAACGGCTGGACTCGTCCCCCTCGGTGATCCGGACTAACACTCGCTCGCCGGGCAGGCTGTGCCGCACGAAGACGACCCGGCCGGCCCACCGCGCCACGCAATGGCCCCCGTGTGCGATCGGCCCGACCAGCAGCTCGCACTCGGTCCCGACAAGCGACGGTGATGCCGTCTCGGTCTCCGCGCCGATCACGGTCCCCCCCGCAGTTTGCGGGTCGCGCCCGGCTGACCGCCGCCGCGTGCACCGCCGCGGATGTTCCCGACCGGGCTCTGCGACCGTTCCGCCCGCGCCTTGGCAGCAGCCGATGACCGCAGCTGGTAGGGCACAGAGGTCACCATGATCCCGGGGGTAAACAGCAGCCGGCCCTTCAGGATCAGCGCGGTCTGGTTGTGCAACAGCTGCTCCCACCAGTGCCCGACCACATACTCGGGGATGTAGACGGCGACGATGTCGCGGGGGCTGTCGCGGCGAATGTTGCGCACATACAGCACGATCGGCCGGATGATCTCGCGGTACGGGGACGCCAAGACGCGCAGGGTGACGGGCACGTCCGCCGCGTCCCAGTCGGCCATCAGCCGGGCGGTCGCGTCCGGGTCGACGTCGATGCTGATCGCCTCGAGCACGTTCGGCCGCGAGGCCCGCGCGTAGGCAAGGGCACGCATGGCCGGCTTGTGCAGCTTTGACACCAGCACGATCGCGTGCACGCGGGCCGGCAGACCGTGGTCGGCCTCGTCGATGGTGAGCTCCTCGGCGAGGGCCTCGTAGTGGCCGTGGATGCCCCGCATCAGGGCAAAGAGGACAGCCATCGCCACGATGGCGATCCACGCCCCGGCGGCGAACTTGGTGACCAGCACGATCACCAGCACCGACCCGGTCACCGCGAATCCCACCGCGTTGACGACCCGGTTGCGGCGCATCTTGGCGCGGAGGCCGGCGTCCGACTCGGAGGGAATGCGCGCATTCCAGTGCCGAACCATGCCGAGCTGGCTGGCGGTGAAGGACACGAAGACACCGACGATGTAGAGTTGGATGAGGGCGGTGACCTGGGCACCGAAGGCCACGATCAGCACGCAGGCGAGCAGCGCTAGCCCGATGATCCCGTTGCTGAAGGTGAGCCGATCGCCGCGCAGCTGCAGTTGCCGGGGAAGGAAGCCGTCGCGCGCCAGGATCGAGCCGAGGGCGGGAAAGCCGTTGAACGCGGTGTTGGCCGCCAGCACCAAGATGACGCCGGTCGCCACCGTGACGACGTAGAAGCCGACCGGGAAGTGGTCGAAGATCCCAGCCGCCAGCTGACCGATGAGCGGGTTCTGCACGTAGGCGTCACCCACGAGCTCGCCGTCCGGCCGCATCAACTGAGTGGCTGGATCCTCGGTGAAGCGTGCGCCCATGAGGTTTGACAGGGTGATCACGCTCATCGCCATCGTGATGGCGATGAGGCCGAGAAGAAGCAGCGTGGTCGCGGCGTTGCGGCCCTTGGGTTTACGAAACGCCGGCACCCCGTTGGTGATTGCCTCGACGCCGGTGAGCGCGGCGCAGCCCGACGAGAAGGCCCGCAGCAGCAAGAAGACGAAGGCCGCGCTGGTCAGACCGTCACCGAAGGACTCCTGTGGCACCAGCTCGAAGCGCGCGCTCTCGGCGGCCGGCAGCGTGCCGAACAGGTACCTGCCGAAGCCCCAGGCGACCATTGCCAGCATCGCGATCAGGAACACGTAGGTGGGCACCGCGAAGGCGCGGCCGGACTCCCGTACGCCGCGCAGGTTGACCGCCATGAGGAAGACGGTGGCGCCGACCGCGACTGACACCTCGTGCCCGGCCAGCACGGGCACCGCCGTGGCGGCGTACTGCGAGGCCGACGAGATCGAGACCGCGACCGTCAGCACGTAGTCGACCAGCAGCGCACTGCCGACGCTCAGACCCGCCGTCGCACCGAGGTTGGTGGTCACGACCTCGTAGTCGCCGCCACCGCTGGGATAGGCCTGCACGTTCTGCCGGTACGACGTCACCACGACCGCCATCACGAGGGCGACCGCGATACCGACCTTCCAGGTGAACGAGTACGCCGACAGGCCGGCCGCGGCCAGCACCAGGAAAATCTCGTCCGGTGCGTAGGCAACCGACGACAGCGCGTCGCTGGCGAAGACGGGCAGCGCGATCCGCTTGCGGAGCAGCGTCTCGCTCAGCTGGGTGCTGCGCAGCTTGCGGCCCAGCAACAGCCGCTTGCCCTTATCGGCGATTCCCACGAGCGGCGATGCTAGCGTCGTCGATTGTGCACGTTGTGATCATGGGGTGTGGCCGCGTCGGCTCGACGCTTGCGCACAACCTCGAGCTCCGCAGCCACACCGTGGCGATTATCGACAGCAACCCCGAGGCGTTCCGTCGCCTCGGCCCGTCTTTCACCGGCGCCACAGTGGACGGCGTGGGCTTCGACCGAGACGTCTTATTGGCAGCCGGCATCGAGAGCGCAGGGGCATTCGCCGCGGTGTCGAGCGGGGACAACTCCAACATCATCTCGGCGCGGGTGGCCCGCGAGCAGTTCGGCATCTCCAACGTGGTCGCACGCATCTACGACCCTGGCCGCGCCGAGGTCTATGAGCGGTTGGGGATCCCGACCGTTGCCACCGTCACCTGGGCCGCCGACCGGGTGCTGCGCCGCCTGCTGCCCGAGGGCGAGGAGCCGTTGTGGCGAGATCCCTCCGGGTCGATCCGGGTCGACGAGATCCCCGCACCGGACAGTTGGGTAGGCACCACCATCGACCAGCTGCAAGAGCAGGCCGGCGCCCGGGTGGCCTACCTGACGCGGCTCGGCGCCGGTCAGATTCCGTCCCCGCACACCGTCATCCAGGCAGGTGACCTGTTGACCACCTTCCAGCTCGAGGCCGACAGCGCCGCCGTGGCCGAGCGGCTAGCGGCTGGACCGGGGGAGATCTGATGCGGGTGGCGATCGCCGGCGCGGGCGCTGTGGGCCGATCGGTCGCCCGCGAGCTGCTCGACAACGGCCACGAGGTGCTGCTGGTCGACAAGGACCCGCGCGTCATCCGGTCGAAGTCGGTGGCCGACGCCGAGTGGCTGCTCGCCGATGCCTGCGAGCTGTCGAGCCTGGAAGAGGCGGGGCTGCACAGATGCGACGTGGTCGTGGCGGCGACCGGGGACGACAAGGTCAACCTGGTCGTCTCGTTGCTGGCCAAGACCGAGTTCGCGGTGCCGCGAACCGTCGCGCGGGTCAACCACCCGGCCAACGAATGGCTGTTCACCGAGTCCTGGGGGGTGGACGTCCTCGTGTCCACCCCGCGGCTGATGGCGGCGTTGGTCGAGGAGGCCGTCTCAGTCGGCGACCTCGTGCGCTTGTTCACCTTCCGCACCAGTACCGCCAACCTGGTGGAGATCACGCTGCCCGGCGACTCCCCGTACGTGGGCACGCTCCTGCGCGACGTCCCGTGGCCCGTGGATGCCGTGCCCGTCGCCATCCTGCGCGACGGTGGCATCTTGACCCCGGAGCCGGACCGGTCGCTGGAGTCGGCCGACGAGCTGCTGCTGGTGGCCAGTGAGGAGCACGAGGACGAGATCGCCCGGCTGCTGGCCCCGGTCGAACACCCGCCGGGGAGCTGATGTCGTGGACTACGCGGCTGCCGCCTGCTGCGGGACGAGTGGCGTCGCGTTCCTGCTGAGCAGCCAGACCATCGACGCAAGAGCGGCGACCTGCAGGGGCCAGCCGAGGGCGATCTTGGCAGCGCCGAGCCAGGCGACCATTTCCTCACCGCCGAGCCACAGCGGGTACTGCACCGCGACCCGCAGCACGCACGGCACGGCCAGCAGCAGCGTCAGTCGCCCACACAGGCGCACCAGACCGGTGTCGGACCGCCAGCTCGTCGGGTCCCCGGTGACGCTGCCGATGACGAAGCCCACCAACGGCCATCTGATGAGCACCGACCCCACCATGAGTGCCGCATAGCCGGCGTTGTAGATGATGCCGGGCAGGAAGGCGTCCTGCGCCTCGCCGCTGCGCAGTGCGAAGACCGCGGCGATCGCGATGCCCACGATGGCGTTGAGGACGAACTGCGGCGTCTGGCGCTGGACGAGGCGCACGACCAGCAGCACGCCGGCGAGCCCGGCCCCGAGCGACAGTGCCACCCGCAGGTCACGGCCGACCACCCACGCGAGGGTGAAGGTGATCGTGGGCAAGGCGCCCTCGACCATCCCGCGCTTGCCGCCCAGCGCCTTGGACAGCTGGGCCCGGACGAGTTGCTCGACGGTCTCGTACGCGGCCGGGGCGGCTCCCGCGGCGGTCTCCGGCATCGAACCGGTCGGGGCGGGTTGGCTCACGGGCTGAGCTCGTAGCGCGGGTTGAACAGCCGGCGCTGGCCGTCGGAGCAACCCAGACGGCCATGCACCGTCAGCTCGCGGCCGCAGGCGATACC
The DNA here is from genome assembly GCA_013698185.1 of Nocardioidaceae bacterium. Classification (GTDB taxonomy): domain Bacteria; phylum Actinomycetota; class Actinomycetes; order Propionibacteriales; family Nocardioidaceae; genus JACCVL01. The sequence goes on along the minus strand of JACCVL010000044.1, from coordinate 46,330 downwards.
GGCGATGCGGCGCCGGCCCAGCCAGATCAGGGTCACGCTGCCGGAGTCGTCGTACAGCTCGGCCTCGAGCGCCGCCACGCCCCCGTGCGGACGTACCGTGACCTGACGCAGCGTGCCGTGCAGGGTGCAGACGTCACGGTCGCCGTGCACTGCGATCTCGCGCGCGCCGGCCCCCGCCACCTCAGCCTTGCGGTCGGCGACGTCTCGTGCCTGCTGACCGCCCGACAGCCGCTCCTTGGCGCGCTGCCAGAAACCTTGCTCCCGAGGTTCCCCGTCCGGGTGTGCTGTGGCCATGGCTCAAGCCTACGCTGACGAGCCAGCCAGAGCGCCGGGACTAGGAAACGTCGCCGCCGGCTTCTGCACCGGTGACCGTCCGGGCCTCCGGCGGTAACCGCAGCGGCAGCGGCTGCCGCGGCGACATCGGTTCGGTGCCGCGTACGACGACCACGGCACGCAGCGCCTGCTCCAACGCGGCCTCCGGGCGGTCGTCCTCCACCGCCTGGCCCCAGAACGTCCCCCGGAGCAGCCAGCGCGGGCCCTCGACCGCCACCACCCGCGAGGCCTGCACGCCCTGGTGGCCGTCGGGGGTCCGGACCGGGACCTTCAACCGCAGCTGCGGGCCGTGTAACCCTTCCTCCTCGTCCACGGTGCCGCCCAGGCGGGTCGCCTCGGCGCCGATCTCGCGCCTCAGGTCGGTCCACAGCCCGCCCGACTTGGGGGCGGCGAACGCCCGCAACTCCAGGCCGCCGTCCGGTCCGGCGAGCAGCACCGCCGTCACCGTTCCGGTCTCCTGGTCGGCCTGCAGGCGCAGTTCGACACCCTCGACGCCCGCCACCAGCAGGCCGCCGAGATCGACCCGGTCCATGGTTGCTTCTCCCAGGTCGACCTCGGCGGAGTCCCAGGGACCGGTGTCGGTGCCGCGACCGGACGCTCGCTGCGAGGCGCGGGTGGCCGGCGTGGCCGGGCCGGGGCTGGACTCGACTGCCGGCTCCACGGCGCCTGGACGCTTCCGACGGCCGAACATCAGTGCTCCTCGTTGTCGATGCCGGGAGCGGCGAAGCCCCCCGTCGAACCGTAGCCGCCGGCGCCACGCACCGACTCCGGCAACCCCTCCACCGCCACGAAGCTGGCCCGCTCGATCCGCTGCACCACGAGCTGGGCAATACGGTCCCCGCGACTCAACCGGACGGTCCGGCGCCGGTCGAGGTTGACGAGGCAGACCTTGACCTCGCCGCGGTAACCGGCGTCGATCGTGCCCGGTGCATTGACGATCGACAGCCCGACGCGGGCGGCCAACCCGGAGCGGGGATGCACGAACCCGGCGTATCCCACCGGCAGGGCCAGTGCGATCCCGGTCGGCACAACCTCGCGCTCCCCCGGCTCAAGCACGACGTCGCGGGTGGTGACGAGGTCGGCGCCGGCGTCGGCGTCGTGCGCGTAGGCGGGCAGCGGCACCTCGCTGTCGAGGCGCTGGACGAGGATCTGTGGCTCGGTCACGGCCGCGACCCTAGTCGGCGTGGCAGGCTGGTGGGGTGTCCGATCCCGACCCAGCCACGCACGTCGAACGACTCTGGGCGTCGGTGACCTGGTGGGCGCTGGCGGTCCTGCTGGTGGCAGCGGTGTGGCTGGTGCTGGTGGTGTCGACACCACCGTCGGTCACAGCCATCGGGACCTTCGCCGCGGCCGGGGTGGTCGTTGGTGGGCTTGTCGTGGCCGGGGCGGTGCCGGTGGGCGTGCGCGGGGGCGAGGTCGTCGCCGGCCGGGCCCACGTGCCGCTGACGATGTGCGGCGCGATCACCCCGCTCGGCCCAGCAGCCACGCGTGAGCTGCGCGGCGCCGGCGCGGACGCCCGGGCGTTCCTGGTGCTGCGACCCTGGATCAGCAGCGGGGTACGCGTCGAGCTGACTGATCCCGGTGACCCCACGCCGTACTGGTTGATCTCGGCACGGCACCCCGGGCGGGTTGCGGCGGCGGCGCAGGCGGCACGGTCCGCGCCGGCAGGCGATGCGCATAGGGCACGATGACCACGCGACGGCCACTTGGATGGCCGACCAGCGGTGACTGACTGACGGGAGCGGTGTGGTGGCGCGCAAGGTGAAGACGACCTCGGACGACCCGATCGAGGAGGCCCAGGATGCCGGCGCGACCCGCACGGCGAGCAGGGGTTCCAAGCAGTTGTGGAAGGTCTACAGCAGGGGCGCGACGGTGCTGTCCGGGGTGCTCACCCTGCAGCTGACGCGCCGGCTGTGGCAGTTGGCCACCCGCAAGAAGGCACCGGCGTCACCAGAGCACCCCGACGTCGACGTGCGCGAGGCCATCATGTGGGCGGTGCTGTCGGGCGTGACCGCCGAGCTGGTCAAGGTCGCGGTCAGCCGCAAGACCGCCCAGTACTGGGTGCGCTCGACCGGTCACCTGCCACCCAACATGGACCCGATCGAAAAATAAACGCTCAGGCGGCGCAGTCGCGGCAGATCGGTCCGTGTTTGCCCTGGTTGGCGAGCTGGCTGCGGTGGTGCACCAAGAAGCACGAGGCGCAGGTGAACTCGTCGGTCTGCTTGGGCAGCACCTGGACGGCGAGCTCCTCGTGGGACAGGTCGGCACCCGGCAGCTCGAAAGCCTCCGCTGCCTCAACCTCGTCTTCGTCGACCTTGCCGGAGTTCTTGTCGTGCCGGCGCGACTTCAGCTCTTCGATGCTGTCTTCGTTGGTGTCTTCTTCGGTCTTGCGCGGTGCGTCGTAGTCGGTGGCCATGTCAGTCCGGGTTCCTCGAGTCGCTGTCGTGTGCGGGGCCCAGCGGCACCGCACGGTGTTTCTGCCCCGAGATTCCCCGGGTAGCGCGCCGATTGTGCCTCATCCGCCGCCCATTAACACGGTGGGCTCGACCGCGGACGATGCGACTCCTGACACAGCCATGCTGCGGTGTGCGTCAAGACGGTGCAGCGGCCACAACAGCCCGGTGCAGCCGGACATTCCCGGCTGCGATGAAGCGGTGCTCACCGGCCCTGCCCGACTAGAAACCGCACCGCTCGACCAGCTCCAACAGGGGGGTCAGCAGCGCGGGGAGAGTGACGAGCACCAACCGCTCACCCGGGGGCTGACCGGCCGCGCCGGTGACGACGGCACCGGCCTCCTCGGCCACCAGCCGACCGGCGGCCAGATCCCACGGCTGCAGCCCCTCCTCGACGTAGGCGTCGACGCGGCCACACGCCACCGCGCACAGGTCCAGCGAGGCCGCACCGAAACGCCGGATGTCGCGCACCTCTGCCAGCAACGCGCCCACGGCGGACGCCTGGCGCATCCGGGTGTCCAGGTCGTAGGAGAACCCGGTCGCCACCAGGGCCTGGCCCAGGTGCGGCGCGGGCGGCACCTGCAGACGCACCGGCTCGACGGCGTTCGGTCGGCGGCTGGTGGCGCCGTGACCGAGCGCGGCCGCGAACTCCTCACCCGACACCACATCCACGACGCAGCCGGCGAGGACCGTCGCGCCCTCCTGGGCCGCAACCGACACCGCATGGGCCGGCAGGCCGTACATGAAGTTGACCGTGCCGTCGATCGGGTCGAGGACCCAGACGACGCCGGACTCCCCCGGCTCGTCCAGACCCTCCTCGCCGATGAAGCCGTCACCGGGACGCAGCACCCGCAACCGGTCGCTGAGCAGCCGCTGCACGGCTGTATCGAAGGCGGTGACGGGGTCAGTAGGGCTGGACTTGGTCGCGCTGACCGGCACTCGGCCAGCCGGGCGGTGCGCGCGCAGCCAGCCTGCCGCCTCCCGAGCCACCGTCACCGCGACGTCGCGCAGGGCCAGCGGATCGGCACTCATGACGTCACCGGCTGGGTTATCGGCTGACTCACGGGCCGGGCGGAGTCGACCTCGCACAGCGCCGGGCGTGCCCCACGCAGGTTCGGGCAGCACTCGGCCGGACAGACATCCCATGACGGCCCCAGCCCTCCCAGGGCAGCGCGTGGGGTCTGCGCGCCGGTCTCGTTGGCCGCACGTTCCAGCAGGAGCTCGCGCACCATCGCGACGAAGCGCGGGGCGATACCCGGGGTGGGCACGCGCACGAAGCCCAGGCCGAGACTCGCCGCGGTCTCGGCTGCCTCGGTGTCGAGGTCGTAGACGACCTCCATGTGATCGGAGACGAAGCCGATCGGCACCACCACGACACCGCTCACCCCATCAGGCCCCGCCGCGCCGGTCAGCGCCACCAGATGGTCGTTGATGTCGGGCTCGAGCCACCGCATCTGCGGTGGGCCGGAGCGCGAGCAGAAGACCACGTCATGGGCGAACCGCTCTCCGGTCACCTCCGCCACCCCGTCGGACACCAGCCGCGCCGCCTCATCGTGTTGGCGCACGTAGGCGTCGCCGTCGATGGCCGACGAGCGCCCGCTGCCCTCGCTCATGGCCGCGGGGATGGAGTGGGTGACGAAGGCCAGCCGCACCCGGTCGGGTCCGTCGTGACCCTGCGCAGCGAGGCGATGCAGGGCGTCGACGGTGGCGGTGACGAACGGCGCGACGAAGCCGGGATGGTTGTAGTAGTGCCGCAGCTTGTCTAGCCGAGGTGCCCCCGCACCGGCCGCCTGCACGTCGGTGACTGCGTCGAAGAGGTTCTCGCGGTACTGCCGGCACCCCGAGTACGACGAGTACGCACTGGTGACGAAGCAGGCGGCGCGCCGCACGCCGTCGCGCTGCATCTGTGTCAGGGCCTCGGCAAGGTACGGATCCCAGTTGCGGTTGCCCCAGTAGACCGGCAGGTCGACGTCGTGGGCGACCAGGTCGGCTCGCACGGCTGCCAGCAGGGCCCGGCATTGGTCGTTGATCGGGCTGCGGCCGCCGAAGCGGTGGTAGTGCGCACCCACCTCGACCAGCCGTTCGCGGGGGATGCCGCGGCCGCGGGTCACATTCTCCAGGAACGGCAGCACGTCGTCCGGCCCCTCCGGCCCACCGAAGGAGACCAGCAGCAGCGCGTCGTAGGGCTCGGCAGACAGCGCTGCGGGATCGGACGTCGTGGCCTTGGTCATCGGCTGCTCGTGGTCCCTTCGGCGCGGGGCCGCGGCGGTCGCGACCCGTAGGCTGTGCAGGCTCTCGGTCCATTGTCGACGCCCCGGACGATCCTCGTGCTCCAGCCCTATCGCCGCATCCTCTCGCTCCCCGGCGCGGTCGCTTTCAGTGCCGCCGGCGGGGTGGCTCGGATGCCGATGTCCATGACCGGCCTGGGCATCGTGTTGCTGGTCAGCCAGCGCACCGGCTCGTACGCCGACGCGGGTCTGCTGGCCGCGATCACCGTGGCCGCCGCGGCGGTGACGAACCCGCTGCTCGCCCGCGCCCTCGACCGGCGCGGACAGACGCTGGTGCTGCCGGTGGCGGGGATCGGCGCGGCGCTGGGCCTGAGCCTGTTGATCTGGAGCATCGAGGCGGGGTGGCCCATCGGCTGGACGTGCCTGGCCGCGGCTGCGGGTGGCGCCTGCTTCCCGCCGTACGGCTCGGCGGTGCGGGCCCGCTGGGCGCACGCGGTGCACGAGCGGTCGCAGCTCAGGACGGCCTTCGCGCTGGAGGGTTCGGCCGATGAAGCGGTCTTTGTGGTGGGACCGGTGCTGGTCACGCTGCTTGCCACCTCAGTCCACCCGGCGGCCGGGTTGGCGGCCTCCATCGGGTGCGGGCTGGCCGGCGGGCTGCTGCTGGCCGGTCAGCGCTCGACCGCGCCCGTGCCCCGACCGGTCACGGGCACCGTCGGCGACCGGCAGCTGCTGCAGTGGGACCGGCTGCTCCCGCTGTGTGTCGTGGCGAGCGGGCTGGGCTGCCTGTTCGGCTCGGTGGAGATCGTCACGGTGGCCTTCGCGGCAGAGAGCGGCCACCGGGCCTGGGCCGGCTGGCTGCTGGCGGGGTGGGCAGCCGGCAGCCTCGTCGCCGGTCTGGCGCTGGGCACGCTGCCCGGCCCCGGTCGACCGCTGCGGCGCCTGCGCACCGGTGCGCTGTTGCTGGCGGCGACCGTCGCAGTGGCCGGCTTCGCACCCGGTCCGATCGCGTTGGGGGTCCTGCTGCTGGTCTCCGGGCTCACCATCGCGCCGACCCTGATCTCGGTCACGACACTGGCCGAGCTGTCCAGCCCGACTGCTCGGATCACCGAGGGGATCACCTGGGTGACCACCGGGCTCACCGTCGGGGTGGCGCCGGGCGGGGCGCTGGCCGGGTTGGCGGTGGATGCCTGGGGTGCGTCGCCCGCGTTCGTCGTACCGGTCGGCGGCGGGCTCGTTGCGGCCATCTCGGCCTGGATGATCGGCGACCCTACGGCGAGTCTGATTGGTACGACGGCGTCGGAGGACGAAACTGTCGACAAGTCGTCTGCGCCTGCTGGTGCGGACCTTGGGAGGCGACCAGATGCGTGACCTCGACCTCGTCGGGCTGAGCGGTGACGGCAAGCACGTCCTGTTCCGCGACGACGGCGACGAGGACTTGCGCATCCGCGTCGACGACCGCCTCCGCGCCGCGCTCCGCGGCGACCGTGTGCGACTCGGACAGGTGGAGAACAACATGGACAGTGCCCTGCGTCCTCGCGACATCCAGGCCCGCATCCGGGCCGGTGAGTCACCCGAGGCGGTGGCGGCCGTCGCCCAGGTCTCCCTCGAGCGCATTATGGGCTACGCCCTGCCGGTGCTGGCGGAGCGCGAGCATGTCTGCCGCCAGGCCCGTCAGTCCGGGCTGCGCCGCAAGCACGCCTCCGGGCCCGGCCGCCTCCTCGGCACGGCCGTCGACGAGCACCTGCGCAGCAACGGGTGGGATCCCGAGGCGGCCTCCTGGGACTCCTGGCGGCGCGAGGACGGTCGCTGGTCGGTGACGGTGGCGGCGTCCAGCAGCGGTACACCCGCGACCTTCCTGTTCGATGCCCCGGGCAGGTACGCCTTCGCCCATGACGACGCGGCGCGCCGCCTGGTCGGCGACGAGCCGCCGCTGTCGGTCGAGCCCGAGACCGACGAGCCCCGATCGGGTCTCCCCCCGGTCGGGCCGCCCGATACAGGCGGCGGACGGGTGATGCCACTGCGGCGTGCCGAGCCGGTCGACGACGACCACGCCGGCAGCGCCGACGACACCACCGACCTGACCGCGCTGAGTGCCGACCTGGCCGCCCTCGAGGCCGAGGCGGCGGCAGCCTCGGCCGACGAGACACCCCAGCAGCCATCGCCGACCGGGGCTGAGCCGCGCGCCCGGGTCAGCGGTCTTGACCGGCTCCGCCGCCAACGCGCTCAGGCCGACCAGCCGCTGCCGTTCGACGACGACGTCGAGGTCGGGTCGCCCGGAGTCGATCCCGAGGGCCGGCAGTCCGAGGCCGCCGCCGCGCGGGCCGAGGTCGACGACGACGTGGAGGCCATCGCCCGGGTGATGTCCGCCCCCGAGCAGGACCGCCCGATGGCGGTCGGCGAGCAGCGGCGCCGCAAACCCAGCCGGCGGGCGGTCCCCAGCTGGGACGAGATCATGTTCGGCTCCAAGCCCAGCGGCTGACGCCTCAGCCCGGATCGGCGCCGGTGGTCACCGGTCGGTCCGGGCGTCCAGGGTCGGCCACCCACTCACTCCACGACCCAGGCCACAGTGCCGCCTCGATGCCGGCCACCTCCAGCGCCAGCACCTGGTGGGCCGCGGTGACTCCGGAGCCGCAGTAGGTCCCCACTACGGCTCCCGACGACCCCGCGCCGAGCGCGGCGAAGCGGGCCGCCAGCTCGGCTCTGGGAAGCATCCGGCCGTCGTCGCCCACGTTCGCGCTGGTCGGCGCGCTGACGGCCCCCGGCACGTGACCGGCAACGGGGTCTACCGGCTCGACCTCGCCGCGGTACCGGGCGGCCGCTCGGGCATCCAGCAGCAGCCCTGTTCGAGCCAGAGTGGCTGCTTCATCGCTGCTCAGGCGTGGCATGGAGCCCGGCACGGCCACCAGGTCGCCGCTCGGTGGCGGCGCGGCCGGGCCGCGTTCGACCGGCAGCCGCGCCGCCAGCCAGGCGTCGTACCCGCCGTCGAGCACGCCGACGTCTGGGTGGCCCGCATCGCGCAGCAGCCACCAGCAGCGTGCCGCGGCGGTCGAATCGCGCTGGTCGTAGACCACGACTGCCCGGTCGCCTCGCACCCCGGCACGGCGCATGGAGGTCGTCAGGTCGCGAGCCGCCGGCAGCGGGTGCCGGCCCCCCGGGCCCGGTGGCGCGGCCAAGTCGCGGTCCAGGTCGACGAACACCGCGCCCGGCAGGTGGCCGGCCTCGTACGCCTGGCGTCCGGGTGGTCCCGCCAACGACCAGCGGACGTCGAGCAGCGTCATGGGCTCACCGGCTGTGAGGCGCGCCCGGAGGCCGACCACATCGACGAGCGGGGTCACGGCGTCCCGTCGAGGGGCAGCACGTCCGGTGACAGCGAGGCAGCCTGGGCCCGGCCGGCGGTCAGGCGTCGCCGGTGGTGCCGCCGGCAGAGCACCTCGTAGTGCACCCTCGCGGCCGCCGGCTCAACCGAGCGAGCGTCCCCGTGGTCGGGGTCGTTGAAGAAGACGAGATCGGCCAACAGAGCCCGCCTCCTCAGCCGCTGACCAGGTCGATGAGCAACGGGACGACCATCTCCGCTGGGGTGAGAGAGCCGTGGAAGCCCCGCATTCTGGTCTCCACCGGGAACCGGGTCGACGCCAGCACCGCGCTGGTGCCGCGCGAGGCGGCCAGCACGTCACCGATACGCGGTCGCACGGCGTCGGCGATAGGCCCGAACCAGTCCTCGGCCTCCGCCTCGTCGCGCGTCCGGACCCAGGCGTCGTCCCCCAGCACCTCCCGCCACACGGCGGCGACGTCGTCGGTGGCCCCGGCGGCGGTGTAGACGTGTCGGAACCGCGCCTCACCGCCCAGCAGCACCATGCCGTCGCTCAGCGCGTGCGTGACGTCGACGTCGACGCGGTCCTCGTCGGCCACGTCGACCATGCCGTGATCCCCGGTGATCACCAAGCCGGTGCCCTCAGGCAGGGCGTCGCGCAGCGAGCGGGCCTCGCCGTCGATGCGCCGCAGCGCCTGGCGCCACTGCGGCGACTGCCAGCCGTGCTCGTGCCCGGCGTGGTCGAGCCGTGAGCTGTAGGTATACGTCAGCGAGGCGGGGGTGTCGGCTGCCTCGGCGGCGCAGCCGATGCGCTCCCAGGCGGAGTCGGCCTCGACGTAGGTCGCACCGCGCTGGCTGATCTGGGTCAGCCCCGACCCGACGAACGACGACCGGCTCACGACGGTGGCGGCAGCGCCGGCCGACCGCATCCGGGCGAAAACGGTGGGCTCGGGCTGCCACTGCTGCGGGTCGACGGCCGCGTCCCAGGTCAGGGCATTGAGCAGGGAGAGCGTGCCGGGGATGCGACAGGTGTATCCGACGACACCGTGCCGGCCCGGCGCCAGGCCGGTCCCCAAGCTGGTGATGGAGCTGGCTGTGGTCGAGGGCACGCAGGCCGTCAGCGACGCGGTGCCCTCGCTGACCAGGGACGCCAGGTACGGCGCGTCAACGGTGTGCTCGGCGAGCTGCTCCGAACCCAGGCCGTCGATCAGCATTACCACCCACGACGTCGCCTCCGGGAGGTCCAGCGAGCAGTCGAAGCCCGGCACCCCGCACCGGGCCGCGATGGACGGCAGCAACTCGGCCAGGGTGGACCGACCGTGCGCGGGCACGACGGGGTCAGGGCAGTCCATCGGGGCCCTCAGCGTCGGGTGGTCGACTCTGACAGGGCCCGCGCGAAGGCCAGCAGCCGCTGGACGGCGTCGGTGCCGTCAGCGGCGGCGCTCACCCGGATCGAGAAGTCGTCGGCGGTGAGGGTCCCGGTGTACCCGTGGTCGGCCTCGCACTCGGGGTCGGCGCACTGGGCCGGCTCCATGTCGAGGCGACGGATCGCACCCCAGGCGACGGTGAGGACGGCCTCGCTCGGCAGTCCGCCGCCGGTGTGGCCGGCATCGGCGGCCGGGTGGGCGACCATGCGCTGCACGACCACGGAACGTACCGAACCGAGCGCCACCGACTCCGTGGTGGTCGAGGTGTACGGCGAGGGCAGCAGGTCGTCCGGCGGGTGCTCGTCGGTGTGGGCGACCACGATGCGGGAAGGGGTCAGCACGACCACGGTGACGTGGCGCCGCACCTCGTCGTGGTCGAAGGTCGGCTCGTGGTGGACGAGGTACTCCACGACCCGCTCCCGAGCGACGGCCGCGTCGACCCCCTCGGCCACCGCCTCGGGGTAGTAACCGGCCGCCTCGATCGCCGAGCACAGCTCGGCGGCCCGGTCGACGGAGGGCTCCCCGGCGGCGGTCGGGCGCGGCTGCTGCGCCTCATGGGGGCGTCGGACACCTCGGGCGTCTGCCATGGCGACAGTCTCGCACGCAGCTGTCAGCTGGGGATCGTGTCGCCGGGCATTCGCGTCAGCCGGCGGACGAGCAGGTCGCTGCGACTGTCACCGACCGGGGCGACGTGCGCCTGCACGTCGAGCACCGAGATGCCGTCCGGCGACGCCATCACCAGCGGCAGGTCGACCGACACCAGCTGCGGCAGGTCGTTCTTGAGCCGGGCCACCCGCTGCACCAGGTCCTCGATCCGCGCCAGGTCGATCGGGTCGGCGCCGCGGTATCCCATCAGCAGCGGCGACGAACGCAGCTCGCGCACCATCGACGCTGCGTCGGCGTCGGTCATGGGCGGTATCCGGTAGGCGCGGTCACCCAGCAGCTCGCTGGGCGCGCCGGCGAGCCCGAAGGACACGATCGGTCCGAACAACGGGTCCTCGACGCCCTGCACCGTCACCGGGAGACCCTTGGGCGCCATCGTCTGCACCACGAAGTCCCCCGCACGGGCCTGCGCCATCCCCGCGGTCATGGCCTGCCAGGCCTGGCGCATCTGTTCCTCGTCGTCGATGTTGCGCCACACGTAGGCCAGGTCAGGGCGCATCTTGAGCCGGTCGGCCTGCGCCTTCAGCACGACGTCCCAGCCCAGACCGGCGGCGGCGGCCACCGCCTCGTCGGCACTGCCGGCCCCCACCTGCCCCCAGACCTCGATGCCGTAGGCAGCGACGACCTCGACAGACTGCTCCCGGCTGAGAGCAGCACCGTCCGGCGAGGAGACCAGCACGCCCTCGACGACGCGCCGGGCGTCGGCGGTACGCACGTCGTCGTAGGCGCGGACCTCGCCGGCCGGTGTGCCGAGCCAGTGTGCGTACGACGCCGCCCGGGCCAGCGCGCGCACGGCTGCCTCGACCGCCGGGTACGAGGGGACGGATCCGCGTCCGGGCTCACCCCCCACGTCCGGGACCTGCAGCAGCTCGGGGACACCTTCGCGGCCCAGGAACGACGACACGATGGGCTTGTCCGACTGCTCCCCCACGGCGGCGAGCACACCGGCGACATCCTCACCGCCCGCCTCGAAGGGCGGGGCGTAGACGACCACCACGGCGTCGGTCTCCGGATCGTCGAGGGCCAGGTCGAGGGCCTGCTCGAAGTCGTCGGCGGTGGCGTCGGCACCCAGCGCGACCGGGTCACGCACGCTCAGCCCCACCGCGGCGGCCGCGTCGGCTGCCAGCAGTCCCAGCGCGTCGGAGTTGCCGACGACGGCGACCCGCGGGCCACGCGGCAAGGGCTGGTAGGCCAACAACTGGGCCACGTCGAACATCTCGTCGAGACGGTCGACCTGGATCACCCCGGCCTGGCGGAACATCGCGTCGACTGCTGACTGAGGCGCGCTGCTGCGGCGTACGGCGTGGCCCACCGGCACACCCTGCGTCGACCGGCCCGACTTGACCGCGACGACCGGTTTACGCCGCGCCACACGACGGGCGATGCGGGCGAACTTGCGCGGGTTGCCGATGGACTCCAGGTAGAGCAGCACGACATCGGTGGCCTCGTCCTCCTCCCAGTACTGCAGCAGGTCGTTGCCGGACACGTCGGCACGATTGCCCGCGGACACGAAGGTGGACAGTCCGAGGCCCCGTTGTGCCACGCTCTCGAGGATCGCCGTACCCAGTGCCCCGGACTGGCAGAAGAACCCGACTTTGCCGCGCGGGGGCATCACCGGTGACAACGAGGCGTTGATGCGCACCGTCGGAGCGGTGTTGATGATGCCCAGGCAGTTGGGGCCCACCAGCCGCAGGCCGTAGCTGCGGGCCAGGCCCAGCAGCTGGCGCTGGCGCTGGCGTCCGTCCTCCCCCGTCTCAGCGAAGCCGGAGGAGATGACCACCAGGCCCCGTACGCCCTTGGCGGCGCAGTCGAGCACCACGTCGGTCACCGACTCGGCCGGCACCGCCACCACCGCGAGGTCCACCTCACCGGGGATCGCCTGCACCGAGCGGTAGGCGGGCAGGCCGGACACCGCTTCGGCCTGTGAGTTCACCGCGTAGACCGTGCCGGTGAAGTCCCCGAGCACCAGGTTGCGCACCAGCCGCTGCCCGACGGTGTCCTGCCGCCGGCTCGCACCCACGACGGCAACGCTGCGTACGTCGAAGAGGGCCTGCATCGACGTCGCCTCGGCCCGATGCTCGCGAGCGAGCAGCACCCCGACCGCGGTGTCGGTCTGCTCGATGGGAAACACCATCCGCAGGACGCCGTCGGCGACGTCGCCGGTGACCCGGTAACCCTGCTCACGGAATACCGCGATCATGCGCCTGTTGTCGGGCAGCACGTCGGCGACGAACCGCGTGAAGCCGCGATCGCGGGCCGCCTGCGCGAGATGCTCCAGCAACAACTGAGCCAGCCCGCGCCCCTGGTGGGCGTCCTCGACGAGGAAGGCCACCTCGGCCTCCTCGTCGTCGACCGCGTCGTAACGGGCCACCCCGATGATGTTGTCGCCGAGAACCCCGACCAGGGCCACCCGGTGGTCGTGGTCGACGGTGGTGAAGTGCGCGACGTCGCGGTCGGACAGCCGCGGGTAGGGCGCGAAGAAGCGCAGGTACTTGGACTCGTCGGAGACGCGGCTGTAGAAGGACACCAGCCGCTCGGCGTCGCTCGGCCGCACCGGTCGGATCCGCGCCGACCGGCCGTCGAGCAGCACGACGTCGGCCTCCCACGCGCGTGGGGACATCTCCGGATCGCCAGCCATGGGACGAACCTATCCGGCCGGCGGTTACCCGGGGCTGTCCTGGTTGTGACAACCCGGTACGAGGACCACACTGCCCGCCATGACCGACTCCTCCTCGCCCACCCGGGTGCTGCGCGCCGCTCGCGACCTGCTGATCGCGCACCGAGAGGACTTGGACACCGCCCGGCGCGAGTTCGAGTGGCCCCGGCTGGAGCACTTCAACTGGGCCACGGACTGGTTCGACGTGCTGGCGGCCGAACAGCCCGCGCACACCGCGTTGTGGCTGGTCGAGCCGACCGGGTCGGCGCCGGCGGAAGCCCTGCGGCACACCAGGGTGTCGTACGCCGACATGGCCCGTCGTTCCTGCGAGGTTGCCGGGTGGCTGTGGTCGCTCGGCGTGCGACCGGGCGACCGCGTGCTGCTGGTGCTGGGCAACGTGGTGCCGCTGTGGGAGTTGATGCTCGCCTGCACCCGCCTCGGCGCGGTGATGATCCCTGCCACCACGCTGCTGTCGCGCGACGATCTCGCCGACCGGGTGGGGCGCGGCGCCGCGCGGGTGGTGGTGGCCGCCGACAGCGCTGCCGCCGGGTTCGGCGACCTCGCCGACGGCTGCGTACGGGTCGCCGTTGCCGACCACACCGACTCCACCCAGCCCGCCGGATGGCAGCCGTACGGAGACAGCGAGGGGCACGCTGAGCTCGGGCAGCTGCTGGCCGACGCCGGCGAGCGGCTCCAGCCGACTCGGGCCGACGACCCGTTGCTGATCTACTTCACCTCGGGCACCACCGCCGAGCCCAAGTTGGTCACCCACACGCATGTGTCCTACCCGGTCGGACACCTGTCGACGATGTACTGGCTCGGCCTGCAATGCAGCGATGTGCACCTGAACATGTCCTCCTCGGGGTGGGCCAAGCACGCCTGGTCATGCTTCTTCGCCCCCTGGAACGCCGGTGCCACCGTGGTCGTGCACGCGGCGCCGCGGTTCGAAGCCGCGGCTCTGCTCCGGGTCCTGGTCGAGTGCGGGGTCACGACGTTCTGCGCCCCGCCGACGGTCTGGCGGATGCTCGTGCAGGAGGACCTGACCGTCTACCGGCCGGTGCTGCGCGAGCTGGTGGCTGCCGGGGAGCCGCTGAACCCCGAGGTCATCGACCAGGTGCGACAGGCGTGGGGACTGACGGTACGCGACGGCTTCGGCCAGACCGAGACGACCGCGCAGGTGGGCAACGCCCCCGGCCAGCGCGTCAAGCCCGGCTCGATGGGTCGCCCACTGCCCGGGTACGAGATCGTGCTGGTCGATCTGCTCACCGGGGAAGTGGGCGACGACGGCGAGGTCTGCGTCGAGCTGTCTCCCCGCCCGCTGGCGGTGATGACGGGATACCTCGGCGACGAGGAGCTCACCGCCGAGGCCATGCGTGGCGGGGTCTACCACACCGGCGACGTCGCCAGCCGCGACGACGACGGGTACCTGACCTACATCGGCCGCGCCGACGACGTGTTCAAGGCCAGCGACTACCGGGTCAGCCCCTTCGAGTTGGAGAGCGTGCTGGTGGAACACCCGGCGGTCGCCGAGGCCGCGGTGGTGCCCTCCCCCGACCCGATGCGGATGGCAGTGCCCAAGGCGTTCGTTGTGCTCGCCGCCGGCCACGAGCCGGACCGCGACACCGCCTCGTCGATCCTCCAGCACGCGCGGAACCGGCTGGCACCGTACAAGCGGGTACGCATCCTGGAGTTCGCCGAGCTGCCGAAGACGGTGTCGGGCAAGATCCGCCGCGTCGAGCTGCGCCGGGCCGAGGCGGACCGTGCGGCCCGCGGGCTGGGCGCGTCGCCGGCCACCTGGAGCGAGGCGGACTTCCCCGAGCTCCGCACCCCCTGACCACGATCCGCGGATTCTGGTCGCACGATCCGCGGATTCTGGTCGCTCTCACGCCGGGCGCAACACCTCGACCACGGCGGCCATGTCGTCGTTACCGTGGCCGGCGTCGACGCCGCGACGGAGCAGGGCCGCCACCGCGTCTGCCACCCCCAGCTCCGCACCCGCCTCCGCGACCGCGGCCTGCACCAACCCGGCGTCCTTGGCGGCCATCGCGAGCGGAAAGGCCGCCGGATAGCTGCGCGCCAGCATCGCGCCACCCTTGAGCTGGGCGTACGCAGGGCCCAGCGGGCCACCGTCGATGGTGTCGAGGAAGGCCGCCGGGTCGACCCCGACCAGCTCGGCCAGCCGGATGGCGTCCGCCAAGGCGGCCAGCAGTCCGAGCAGCCAGGCGTTGAGCACCAGTTTGAGCCGGCTGGCGTCGCCGACGGCGTCGTACCAGGTCGTGGTCGCGCCGACGGCGTCGAGCACGACGGCGCACCGATCGCGGAGGCCTGCAGGTTCCGCGGCGAGCACGGCCAGCTGGCCTCTGCCGGCTGGCGGGTCCCGGAAATCGGAGCGTCGACGAAGGCCACCTCGTGCTCGCGCGCCAGCGCGGCCAGCCGGTCGCACCCGTCGACCCCGACGGTGCTCATCTGGATCCACACGGCGTCCTCGGCCAGCGCCGCCAGCACCGCCCCCTCGCCCAGCGCGGCGACCACCGCGTCGGCGTCCGCCAGCATGGTGACCAGCAGGTCGCGGCCCTGCGCCGCCTCGAGCGCCGAGCCCACCACCCCCAGACCGTGCTCGGCCAACGGCGCCGCCTTGGCGGCTGTCCGGTTCCAGACGGTGACATCCGCACCGGCCGCCGAGGTGTTGCGCGCCATCGGCGCCCCCATCAGTCCGGTGCCGAGCCAGGCGATCCGTGGCGGTGTGCTCATGGCGGACACCCTCGCGGTGGACTCTCGACGGCGCAAGCCCGCGTGCCGGGGCCTGTCCGGTCGGTGCCGGCGACCACAATGAGCGGCATGGCCCGCCGCACCACGACCCCTGCACCGGACGACTTCGAGGAGCATGTCGTCGACATCGACGTCGGCGAGGAGATGCGCACCAGCTTTCTCGAGTACGCCTACTCCGTCATCTACTCCCGAGCGCTACCCGACGCCCGGGACGGGCTCAAACCCGTCCAGCGCCGCATCCTGCACACGATGTCCGAGCTCAACCTGCGGCCGGACCGCGGGCACGTCAAGAGCGCGCGGGTGGTGGGCGAGGTGATGGGGCGCCTGCACCCGCACGGCGACGGGGCGATCTACGACGCGCTGGTACGGATGGCGCAGCCCTGGTCGATGCGGGTGCCGCTCGTCGACGGCCACGGCAACTTCGGCAGCAGCGACTCCGGCCCCGCCGCCATGCGCTACACCGAGTGCCGGCTGGCCGCCCCGGCGGTGGCGATGACCGCGTCGATCGACGAGGACACCGTCGACTTCCGACCCAACTACGACAGCCGCGAGACCGAGCCGGTCGTGCTGCCCGCCGCCATCCCCAACCTGCTGGTCAACGGTGCCACCGGAATCGCGGTCGGCATGGCGACCAACATGGCCCCGCACAACCTTGTGGAGGTCGTCGCCGCGCTCAAGCACCTCGTCAGCCACCCCAACGCCGACCTCGACGCCGTCATGCGGTTCGTACCTGGCCCCGACCTGCCCACTGGCGGCACGATCATCGGGCTCGACGGCATCCGCGACGCCTACGACACCGGGCGCGGCTCGTTCAAGATGCGAGCCACCACCCGCATCGAGTCGGTGTCTGCCCGACGCAAGGGCATCGTGGTGAGCGAGCTGCCGTACGGCGTGGGCCCCGAGCGAGTGGTCGAGCGGATCAAGACCCTGGTGCTGACCAAGAAGCTGCAGGGCATCGCCGCCGTCAACGACTACTCCGACGTCAACGATGCGCTGCGGCTGGTCATCGAGGTCAAGAACGGCTTCAACGCCGAGGCGGTGCGCGAAGAGCTGTTCCGGCTCACGCCGATGGAGGACTCCTTCGGGATCAACGCCGTCACCCTGGTGGACGGCCAGCCCCGCACCCTCGGGCTGCTGGCGCTGCTGCAGGTCTATCTCGACCACCGGCGCGAGGTCGTGCGCCGGCGGAGCACCCACCGCCGGGGCCGTGCCGCCGACCGGTTGCACCTGGTGCAGGGCCTGTTGGTCGCCATCCTCGACATCGACGAGGTGATCCAGCTGATCCGCAGCAGCGACGATGCCGCACAGGCGCGCGAGCGGCTGATGGGCGTGTTCGACCTCTCCGAGCTGCAGGCAGCCCACATCCTCGATCTGCCGCTACGCCGGCTGACGCGGTTCTCGCGCCTGGAGCTCGACCGGGAGCGGTCGGACCTGCAGGCCACGCTCGACGAGCTGGACGCGATCCTCGACGACGCTCAGCTGCTGGACCGCACCGTCACCAGCGAGCTGGGCGACGTGGCCACGCAGTTCGGCACACCGCGGCGCACCGTGCTGCTGGAGTCGGCGGGGCAGACCGTCACCACCAGCACCCCGCTGGAGGTCAGCGACGACCCGTGCCTGGTGCTGCTGGGGGCGACCGGTTTGCTGGCCCGCACCTCGACCGACGACGCACCCGGCCAGGGCGGTGACCGCAACCGGCACGACGCCGTGCTGTCGGTCGCGCGTACGACGGCCCGCGGCCAGGTCGGCGCCCTCACCAGCGCCGGGCGGGTGCACCGCCTCGGCGTCCTCGACCTGCCGAGGTTGCCAGGCACCGCACACGCCCCGCACCTGCAGGGCGGGGCGCCGGTCAGTGAGTTCCTTGCGCTGGACGCCGACGAACGGGTGCTGTGCCTGCTCGCGCTCGACGACGCGGTGAGTCCGGTCCTGGGCACGGCCCGCGGGGTGGTCAAGCGGGTCCAGCCGGACCATCCGACCAACAAGGACATCTGGGACGTCATCCGCCTTGACGACGGGGACCGCGTGGTAGGAGCCGCCCGGATCGGCACCGAGGCCGTCGACGCCTGGGCAGTCTTCGTCACCTCTGACGCCCAGCTGCTGCGGTTCCCCGCCGCGGGCGTGCGTCCGCAGGGGCGCGGCGGCGGAGGTGTCGCCGGCGTACGCCTGGCCGGCGGCGCCGAGGCGCTGTTCTTCGGCGTCGTGGGCGGTGCCGCCGCTGCCGACGCCGCCGAAGTGGTGACGGTGGCGGGGTCGGCGGGCGCCCTTCCCGGCACCCAGGCGGGGACGGTCAAGGTGACGGCCTTTGCGGGCTACCCCGCCAAGGGTCGCGGCACCGGTGGCGTCCGGTGCCACCGCCTGCTCACCGGCGAGGACCGGTTGCTGCTGGCGTGGGTGGGCACCGGCCCGGCGCTGGCGACCGCGAGCAGCGGCGCAGTCGTGGAGCTGCCGGCTGTGGACTCCCGGCGCGATGGGTCGGGGACCCCGGCGGAGCAGCCCATCAGCGCGGTCGCAGCGCCTGTGGCCGCCCAGGTGCCACCGGCATGATCGAGGGTGGTCGTCGTGAGAGGCTGCGGGCGTGTCGCTGACCACCCATGCGCGAGCCCTGAGCGGCCTGGCCGCGGTGCTGGTGTCGCTGGTCGCCGGCTGCTCCGGGAACAGTCCGGCACAGCCGGACGCCAACGAGGACGTGGCTGCCCGGCTGGCCGCGGCGCGTACCGGGCTCGACGAGGCCACCAGCCTGCAGATCCGGCTGGTCTCCGACAACCTGCCCGACGGCACGGTGGGTTTGGTCGAGGCCGCCGGCGTCGGCAACCACGACCCGGCCTTCGAGGGCGTCGTGACCGTCGTGTCGGGGGGTCTGGGTCAGGTCGACGCCGATCTGGTCTCCGTCCGCGGCCATGTCGAGGCAAAGATCGGTTTCGTGCCCACCTACGCCCCCATCGACCCCGACGACTACGGCGCACCGGATCCGGCCGAGCTGCTGGACACCCAGCATGGGGTGTCGTCGTGGCTGACCTCGACTGAGAAGCCGATGGCCGGGGACGAGAGCCGCGACGGCGAGGACATCTTGACCACTGTCAGTGGCACGCTGCCCGGAGCCGTGGTGCGGCAGCTGATACCGACCGCCGACAGGGCCAGCGACTTCGAGGTGACCTACCGGCTCACCGACGGCGAGACGTTGCGGGACGCGGCCGTCACCGGACCCTTCTACCCCGGTGGCGCCGACGTCACCTACGACCTCACCGTGACCGCGTCGGACGAGGCCGTCGACATCGTGCTGCCGTCGGAGTCGGGTGCCGAGACCGGTGCGGCCAGTGCCGGCGACGTCGGCGCCTGACCGGCATCGTGGCCGGCACCGGAGTCGATCTGCGTAGCAGGCTGCTGCTGGCCCTGGCTGGCGTGGCGGTGGCCTTCGCTGCCGCCGACACCTACGTGGTGGTGCTCGCGCTACCCGACATGATGAGTGCCGCCGGCCTGTCCAGCGATGAGCTGCAACGCGCCGCGCCGCTGATCTCCGGGTTCCTGCTCGGCTATGTCGGCATGCTTCCCCTCATCGGCCGCATCGCGGACCTGCGGGGGCGGTCACCGGTGCTGGTGGGCTCCCTCGTCATCTTCGCCGCCGGTTCGCTGGTGACTGCCGCCGCCTACGACCTGCCGACGATGGTCACCGGGCGGTTCGTCCAGGGTGTCGGCGGGGGCGGACTGGTGCCGGCCACGCTGGCCCTGGTGGCCGACCTGTGGCCCGTTGAGCGGCGGGGACTCCCGCTCGGCGTGGTGGGCGCCGTGCAGGAGCTGGGGTCGGTCCTCGGCCCGCTGTTCGGCGCGCTGGTGCTCGCGGTCGCCGACTGGCGGGCGATCTTCTGGGTCAACCTGACCGTCGCGCTGGTGCTGGCCGCCGCGATCGTACGGTCGGCCGGGACCCCCGACGCGGGGGGCACCGCCGAGCATCCCAGCTCGCGGCCCCGACCCGGCCGGCCCTGGCCGGACTGGCTCGGTGCGGTCGTCGCCGGCGTCGCGCTGGCCGGGCTCGCCACCGTGATGCGCCAGCCCGGCGCACTGGTCACCGACGTCTTCTGGGGTCAGGCGTTTCTGCCGGTGCTCGGCGGCTCGCGCTGGCTCACCCCGCTGGCGTTCGGCGTGTACGCGCTCGGCGCCGCCTTCGTCCTGCGGCAGCTCACCGCCGCCCGCCCACTTCTCGCCTGGCGGCAGTGGCACGGTGTCGCGGCGCAGACCGACCTGGCCGGTGCCCTGCTGCTCGGCGGGGCGCTCGCCGGTGTGATCGTGGCCTTCGCGTCGGCCGACCCCGAGGTGGCGGTGCTGTCCGAGCGTGGATGGTGGTGGTTGCTGGCCGCGGCGGTCGCAGCGCTTGCCTTTGCCCGGCGCCAGCAGACCTCCGCCCACCCCTTGATCCCCCGAGGCAGCCTGCGCGCGCGCGCCGCCCGGGGCGCGTTGGGGGTGTCGTTCCTCGTCGGGGCTGCGCTGATCGCCGCGCTCGTCGACATCCCGTTCTACGCCCGGCTGACGATCTACGGGGACTCCCAGGTGGCCGCGGCCCTGGTGCTCGTGCGTTTCCTGGCCGCCCTGCCGGTCGGGGCCGTGCTGGGTGGCGCACTCACCCGTCGTATCGCTGCCGGGCCCCTGACGGCGATCGGGATGGCATTGGCAGCGGCCGGCTTCGCCGGGATGGCAGCCTGGGACGCCGACGCCCTGCGCTCACCGCTGGCGACCGTTCCCCTCGTGCTGGCGGGTCTCGGCTTCGGGCTCGCGCTGGCACCGGTGAACGCCGCGCTGCTGGCGGCCACCGACCGGGGTGTGCACGGAGTCTCCAGCGCGTTGCTCGTCGTCTCTCGCATGGTCGGCATGCTGGTCGGCATCTCTGTCCTCACCGCGATCGGGCTGCGCCGCTTCTATGCCATCGCCGAGGCGGTCCCGCCCGTGGCCGAGCTGTGCCCGGCAGACCCGACCACGTGCCCGGAGTACGGCGAGCGGCTGCGTGCCGCCGGGCTCGAGCAGCTCGAGGTCGTCTTTCTCGGAGCCATGGCCTGCGCGACGCTGGCCGGCGTGCTGGCGCTCGTGGTCTTCCGGGGCGCGGCCGCACCTCAGACGTCGATGCGGTCCGCGTCCAGCTCGTAGGCGCTGGCCACGATGAACTCCTTGCGCGGCGCAACCTCGTTGCCCATCAGCAGCTCGAAGACCTCGTCGGCGGCGGCGGCGTCGTCGACCGTGATCCGCCGCAGGGTGCGCCGGCGTGGGTCCATGGTGGTCTCGGCGAGCTGGTGGGCGTCCATCTCCCCCAGCCCCTTGTACCGCTGGATCGGGTCCTTCCACTTCTGCCCTCGCCGGGTCAGCTCGGCCAGCCTGCGCTGCAGCTCGGCGTCGGAATAGGCGTAGATGTACTTGTCCTGCCCCTTGCGGGGCGCCGAGATCTCGATGCGGTGCAGCGGAGGCACCGCCGCGTAGACCCGGCCCCGATCCACCAGCTCACGCATGTAGCGGAACAGCAAGGTTGCCAGCAGGCAGCGGATGTGTGAGCCGTCGGAGTCGGCATCGGCCATGAAGATGATGCGGCCGTAGCGCACCTGGTCGATGTCGAACGTGCGGCCGCTGCCCGCGCCGATCACCTGGATGATCGACGCGCACTCGGCATTCTTGAGCATGTCACC
The DNA here is from genome assembly GCA_013698185.1 of Nocardioidaceae bacterium. Lineage (GTDB taxonomy): Bacteria > Actinomycetota > Actinomycetes > Propionibacteriales > Nocardioidaceae > JACCVL01. The sequence continues at coordinate 24,828 of JACCVL010000044.1, read as the reverse complement.
GGTGGAGGCCTTCTGGACGTTCAAGATCTTGCCCCGGATCGGCAGCAGTGCCTGGTGGGCCGCGTCGCGGGCCAGCTTGGCCGTGCCCAGCGCGGAGTCGCCCTCCACGATGAAGAGCTCGGAGCGGTCGGGGTCGTTGCTGCGGCAGTCAGCCAGCTTGGCGGGCAGGGCGCTGGACTCCAGGGCGTTCTTGCGGCGTTGGTTGTCGCGTTGCTGGCGAGCCATCAGCCGGGTACGCGAGGCCGTGACGACCTTCTCCAGCACCGCCCTCGCGGCTGCCTTGTCGGCGCGCCTGGTCGAGGTCAAGAAGGCCTTCAGCTCGGTGCTGACGATCCTGTTCATGATTCTGGTCACCGCCGGCGTGCCGAGCACCTCCTTGGTCTGGCCCTCGAACTGCGGCTCGGCGAGCCGGACCGTCACGACGGCTGTCAGGCCCTCGAGCGCGTCGTCCTTGGCGATGTCGGGGTCACCGTTGCGGAGCAGCCGGACCTGGCGCAACACCTCGTTGAGGGACTTGGTGAGACCGCGCTCGAACCCGTTGACGTGGGTGCCGCCCTTGGGGGTGGCGATGATGTTGACGAACGAGCGCAGCTCGGTGTCCCAACCCTGCCCCCATCGCAGCGCGATGTCGACCACCACCTCGCGGTCGACGTCTTGCGGGGTCATGTGACCGACGTCGTCGAGGAGCGGCACGGTCTCGGTGAAGTGGTCGCTGCCGTGCAGCCGCAGCACCTCGGTCACCGGCTCGTCGGCGGCGAGGTACTCGCAGAACTCACCGATGCCGCCCTCGTGCTTGAAGCGTTCCTCGCGCGGCTCCGGCCCGTCGATGGCCCGCTCATCGCGGACGACCAGCTCGAGACCCGGCACCAGGAACGAGGTCTGGCGGGCCCGGGTCAGCAGCTCGTCATAAGCGAAATCTGCTCCCTTGACGAAGATCTGGGGGTCACCCCAATACCGCACCCGGGTCCCGGTGGTCGACGCGCTCACGCGCTTGAGCTTGTCGAGACCTTCCGTGGGCGTGAACGGCGCTGCCGGCCCGCCACCGGCGAACCGGCCGGCGACGCCCCGCCGGAACGACGTCGCCCACCGCGCGCCGCCCTTGTCGACCTCGACGTCGAGCCGCGCAGAGAGGGCGTTCACCACCGAGGCGCCGACGCCGTGCAGGCCGCCGGCGGCGACGTACGAGCCGCTGCCGAACTTGCCGCCGGCGTGCAGCTTGGTGAACACCACCTCGACGCCGGACAGGCCGGTCTTGCGCTCGGTGTCGACGGGGATGCCGCGGCCGTCGTCCACGACTTCGGCGGAGCCGTCGCGGTGCAGCGTGATCTCGATGTGCGTGCAATGTCCCGCCAGCGCCTCGTCGACGCTGTTGTCGATGATCTCCCACAGGCAGTGCATCAGACCGCGGGTGTCGGTCGACCCGATGTACATGCCAGGTCGTTTGCGGACAGCCTCCAGACCCTCCAGCACGAGGAGGTTGCGGGCGGTGTAGGCGGTGTCGATAAGGGCTCCCAGGAGGGGTGACGTGTCGGCAGCGTACCCAGCCACGTCGACACTGACACCGCAGCGCGCCGGTCGGCCCAGGGTCTCCGCCAGACGGTGGATTCTTGGGCGTGGCGCACACCGTGTGCGCGTCATCGGGTCCACGATGCGAGGATGAGTCGCGACCACGCCATGGTCGAGGCAGAATCGAAGTGCTGGGTGAGGACCGACGAAGAGGCCGGTTGTCCACCAGGACGTGACAGGTGGGTCGCGCATCACATGCATGGAAATGCATAGCGGGAAGCCTGGAGCGTGGTTCGATGTTGAAGTCCGTGTGGGTACGGGTGTAAGCACCCGGCTCTTCGAGCCGAGACGGAACGAGGTCAGACGTGACGACAGCAGTTGCTCCGGGTCCAGCCCTCACCGCCGCTGACCGCTGCGACCGCTGCGGGGCGCAGGCATACCTGCGAGTCGAGATGCCTAGCGGGGCAGAGCTGTACTTCTGCGCCCACCACGGGCGCGAGCACAACGACGCCCTCCGCGCGGTAGCGGCCGCCATCCAAGACGAGACCGAGCGGCTTCAGGGCAGCTCCACGGCCGACTCCGTGGGTTAGTCCAGCGCGCACCTCCTCCACCCTTCCCACGAGACCCCGGCGTCCTTGACCCGGGGTCTCATGGCGCGCGGATGTCGCGTGCAGGCACACTCAGGACATGATGACCTGGCCCGTGGTCCTGGCCGGGCTGGTCATCCTTGTCGGTCTGGTCGGCGTCGTCGTGCCGCTCCTGCCCGGCCTGTTGCTGGTGTGGGGCGGCGTGGCCGGCTGGGCGGTCGTGGAGGGCGGCGTCGCGGCATACAGCCTGCTCGTCGTGGCCTCAGCCGTCGCCGTCGGCGCGCAGGTGCTGAAGTACGTCGTGCCGGGACGACGGCTGCAGCGCGCGGGCGTGCCCACGGCCACGCTGCTCGTCGGGGGCCTTGGAGCACTGCTGGGCTTCTTCGTCATACCCGTCATCGGGTTGCCGATCGGGTTCGTGGCGGGTGTCTATCTGGCTGAGCGACGGCGTCTCGCCGACCGGGTCGCCGCTAGGACCTCTACCGGGCGGGCCGTGCGAGCCGTCGGGCTGTCGATCCTCGTCGAGCTCACCGCCGCCTTGCTCATTGTCGTCGGCTGGCTCGCCGTACTCGCTGTGGCGTGAGCAAGCAACCTCCTCAGCGAGAGCGCTTGCCCTTGCGCTCGGCGGCGTAGGTCTTCGCCTGCTCGACCCCGCGCTTGAGCTTGGCCTGGTTCTCCGGCTTGCGTGCCTCGTCGATGACCTTCTTGGCGATACCGACCTTGGCGATCTTGCTGAAAATACCCATCGTGGTTCCTTTCGTCAGTCCAGGTAGTCGCGCAGGACCTGCGACCGGGAGGGGTGGCGTAGCTTACTCATGGTCTTGGACTCGATCTGGCGGATGCGCTCGCGGGTGACGCCGTACACCTTGCCGATCTCGTCCAAAGTCTTGGGCTGGCCGTCGGTGAGCCCGAACCGCATCGAGACCACGCCGGCCTCACGCTCGGACAGCGTGTCGAGGACGGCGTGCAGCTGCTCCTGCAGCAGCGTGAAGCTCACCGCGTCGGCCGGCACGATCGCCTCGGAGTCCTCGATCAGGTCGCCGAACTCGGAGTCGCCGTCCTCGCCCAGGGGGGTGTGCAGGCTGATCGGCTCGCGACCGTACTTCTGCACCTCGACGACCTTCTCCGGGGTCATGTCGAGCTCGGTGGCCAGCTCCTCGGGGGTCGGCTCGCGGCCGAGATCCTGCAGCATCTGACGTTGCACGCGGGCGAGCTTGTTGATGACCTCGACCATGTGCACCGGGATGCGGATCGTCCGGGCCTGGTCGGCCATCGCCCGGGTGATCGCCTGCCGGATCCACCAGGTGGCATACGTCGAGAACTTGTACCCCTTGGTGTAGTCGAACTTCTCCACCGCACGGATCAGGCCCAGGTTGCCCTCCTGGATCAGGTCGAGGAACAACATGCCCCGGCCGGTGTAGCGCTTGGCCAGGCTGACCACCAGGCGGAGGTTGGCCTCCAGCAGGTGGTTCTTGGCCCGCCGGCCGTCCTCGGCGATCCACTGCAGCTCCTCGAGAAGCTTGGCTGAGATCTTGCCGCCCTTGGCGAGCTTCTCCTCGCTGAACAGCCCACCCTCGATGCGCTTGGCCAGCTCCACCTCCTGCGCAGCGTTAAGCAGCGAGACCTTGCCGATCTGCTTCAGGTAGTCCTTGACGGGGTCGGCGGTGGCGCCGGCCACCATGACCTGCGGCTCCGGCTCGTCGCGGCCGTCGGACTGCGACAAGACGAAGCCCTTCTTCTCATCCTCCTTGAGCGTCGGGTCGTCGGCGAGATCCTTCTCGAACACGGTGTCGTCGACGTCGGGAAGGACCCGGGCGCCGTCGGGTCCGACCGGCGCCGAGGCGGCGATCGCAGCGGCGGAGTCGAGTACGGCCGACGATTCGGGGCTGTCAGCCGGCGGCGAGGTTGTGGTCGTCTCGGCGGCGGCCTTCTTTGCCGCCGTCCGCTTTGCCGGTGTCCTCTTGGCCGCCGGTTTCTTGGCCGGCGCCTTCGTCGTGGTCGAGGCCGTCACGGTCGACTTCGTCCGCGCGGCGGCGGCCACCGCGCGGCGGCGGGCAGGGGCGGTGTTCACAGCGGAGACCGGGATGGAGATTCCTTCCTGCGACAGCAGCCGGAGCAGGTCCTTATACCGCGCCGGTCCGATCCCGCCGGCCTCCGCCGCGGCACGCACCTCGGCGGCGCCGACCTCTCCTCGAGCCCGACCGGTGTCAAGCAGTTCGCGCAGCTGCGGGTGATCAAACACCGGATCGGCCAACTTCGGGGAGGGTTCGGATGACACGGAGGACCTCTCGACAAAGAATCTTGGGCGCAACGAAGCCGGCTCTAGTCAAGCGCGAGCTGTGTCCAGTGTGCCATGTGTCCGTGCTGGTCGATACCGGGGCCACGCCGGTCGAGCGGCAGCCATCACGAGTCGACGTGCGGCTGCCGCTTCTGCTCTTGCTTGAACTCGCGAACCCGAGCCAGTGACGAGGCGTCGACAACGTCGGCAACCGAGCGATAGGAACCAGGCTGGCCATAGTCTCCGGCCGCCTCCCGCCAGCCCTCAGGCTGGATCCCGAGCTGCTTGCCGAGCAGCGCGACGAAGATGCGGGACTTCTGCGGGCCGAAGCCGGGCAGAGCGAGCAGTCGACCGCGCAGCTGCGCGCCATCGCGGGCGTTGCGCCACACCGCGGTGGTGTCGGCTCCGTACTCGTCGCAGATGTGCACGGCGAGGGCGTGGATGCGGCGGGCCATCGCCGCCGGGTAACGATGCACCGCTGGTGGGGTGACGCACTGTTCGATCAGCACCGGCACCGGCAGTGCCGACACCGCTGCGGGCTGCAGGCCGCCGTGCTCGGGGCCTAGTCGCTGGCGCAGGCGGGCCGCCCCTGCGAACGCACGTTCCATCGGGTACTGCTGGTCGAGCAGCATGCCCACCAGCAGCACGAAGGGCTCCCGGGTCAGGACCGCATCGGCCTCGGGGTCTTGGGCGAGCCGGATCACTCGGCGGACTTGACGGCCAGCACCGGGCACGGCGAGTCGAGCAGGATCCGCTGCGCGTTGCTGCCGAGGATCAGCTTGCCGACCGGTGAGCGCCGCCGCAGACCGATGACGATGAAGTCGGCGTTCACGTCGTGAGCCACCTGGATCAGGTCGTCCGCCGGGTCCATGCCCCGGACGAGCTGGCGGATCTCATGGTCGACGCCGGCCTCGGTCAGCTGGTCACGAATGTCCTCGAGATCCTGCTCGCCCCTGGCGGCGTCATCGCGGTCGTACTCGCGACCCCCGCGGTGGGAGTTCACCACCACGAGTCGAGACTGGCGCAGCAGCGCCTCCTCAGCGGCCCGCCGCAGCGCCGCCTGCCCTTCGGCTTTCGGGACGTAACCCACCACGATCGTGCTCATCAGCAACGTCCTCCACACCCGCGCCCGCCTTTGGGCGCCATCGGGCTGAGGCTAGTGCATGGTGACGGGGTCCAGCTGGGCCGTGGTCGGCTCAGCTGATGTCCCAGGTGTGCACCGGCTCGTTGCTGTTCATGAGTGCTCGGTAGTCGCCGGTGACCTGCCGCAAGGCGGCGAGGCGGTCGCGGTGGCTGTGGCCGTGACGCGCGTGAAACGATCCGACGATCCAGGTGGCTCCGTTGCGGCTGGTCAGGCACCGCTGCTCGATGATCCCCAGCAGGCGATCCCTGTCTGCGGCGTCAACGCCGAGTGAGTCCAGTCCCGCGTGGGCCATCGGCAGAAGCCGGCGCAGCACGAGCTCGGCAGCCGGCAGCGAGCCCACCGACGGCCAGTAGAGCGAGGCGCCGATGCCGTGCTGGGCCGCCACGTAGAAGTTCTCCTCCGCGGCCGAGAACGACATCTGCGACCACAGCGGTTGCTCGTCGGTCGCCAACGCACGGACGAGACCGAAGTAGAAGGCGGCGTTGGCCATCGTGTCCACCACGGTGGGTCCGGCGGGCAGGACACGGTTCTCGACTCGCAGGTGCGGGCGATCGTCGACCACGTCGTAGATGGGCCTGTTCCAGCGATAGATCGTCCCGTTGTGCAGCCGTAGCTCGCCAAGGCCGGGGGTCCCTCCCCGCTCGAGCGTCACCGCTGGGTCGTCGTCTTCGGTGATCGGCAACAGGGCAGGGAAGTACCGGACGTTTTCCTCGAACAAGTCGAAGATCGAGTTGATCCATCGTTCTCCGAACCACACCCGCGGCCGCACTCCCTGAGCCTTCAGCTCCTCACTGCGGGTGTCGGTGGCCTGCTCGAACAGCGCGATCCTGGTCTCGCGCCACAGCTCCTTGGCCAACAGGATCGGGGAGTTGGCGCCAACGGCGAGCTGCACCCCGGCGATCGCCTGCGCTGCGTTCCAGTACGCCGCGAAGTCGTCGGGACTGACCTGCAGATGCAGCTGGGTCGAGGTGCACGCCGCTTCGGGGATGATGGAGTCGGTGGTGACGGACAACCGTTCCGGGCCGCTGATGGCGACCTTGATGTCCTCACCACGAGCCGCCAGGATCTGGTCGGACAGCAACGAGTAGCGGGGGTTGGCCGACAGCGTCTGCGCCGTCATGTGCCCCGGCCGCAGCGTCGGCAAGATGCCCACCATGAGCAGATGGCTGCCCACGTCGGCGGCTCGTGCCTCGGCGTCGTTCAGGGTCTTGCGGATCCCGGCCTCGAACTGTGACAGGCCGGTGCCGTCCAGCGTCCGTGGTGCGATGTTGATCTCGATGTTGAACTGTCCGAGCTCGGTCTGGAAGTCCGGGTCGGCAATGGCCTCGAGCACGTCGGCGTTGCGCAGAGCAGGGTCATTGGCCTCGTCGACCAGGTTGAACTCGATCTCGATCCCGGTGCGCGCCTCGTCGGCGTCGAAGCGGGACTCACGCAGCATCCTGGCGAACACGTCCAGGCACAGCCGGACCTTGCCGCGGAACAGGGTGCGGTCCTGACGGGTGAAGGTCCGATGCTCGACGTCTTGGCCCATCCGGTCTCCCTGGTGGTCGGCGGCGCCCCGTCGGCGCCGCACCATGTCACACCCTGCACGCCACACCCTTGCCGAAGTCGGCTCGCGCGGCCAGCCCGGAGCCTGCTCAGCGGGTGCGGGACTGCTCAGCCGAGGTCGGGTCGAGGCACTCCACAGGCAGCCCAGGCACGCTCGCGGGGCAGCGGAACCCACAGCTGCGGAGATAGGCAGCGTTCGAGCGTCTCGCGGATCAGCCCGGCCATCGAGTACGTCGGGTCCACCGTGGCGCACCGGTCGAGGGCGCACCACGCGCTGGCTCCGTCCCCCGACAACCAGGCTGCGAAGGCGGTCAGGCAGAGCACCGCCGGCTCGTAGGGCGGGACCACCTGGCGGGCCACCGCTGCCCACAGCTCCAGGTGCACGTCAGCGCTGTCCCGGTCCATCCGGGACCAGGCCAGGTCGCGCAGCGGGACGAGCGAGCACCACACCGCGAGGGCGGCGGCGCGTTCGGCGGACACCGTCCCGCCGGCCCTGAGCAGGCGGCCCAGCAGCACGTCGACGCGCGGGGCGCCGGGCAGGACGGCCGCCTCGATGACCCGCCGGGTCGGGCGCCGGACCTGACCTCGGTTGCGCAGACCAACCACTGCGACCACCTCGTCCTCAGCGGCCAGCGCTGCGCGGCGTGCCACGGCGCGGTCCGGGCCGTCGACGGCGGCAAAGCGAGCCGCCAGGCTGGCCCGGTCGGCCAGCACCACCCGGCCAGCCAGTGCCGCCTCAGCGCGCAGTGACGTCGACCGCGGGTCGTAGGCGGTGCCGGCCGAGGGACAGCAGCGTTCGTCGCCACACAGCAGCGACCAGTAGCGCCGGCCGTCGCTGCGCAGCACATCGAGGAGCTCGATGCCGGCCCGCTCCAGGTGCCGTGCCGTGACCTCGGCGACCTGAGCCGCGGCTGCCCTGGTGGAGAAGGCGACGACGGCGACTCGGGTGCACCCCTGTGCCGAGACAGCAGCCGCCACCTGCTCGGCCAGAGCGACGCCCTCGTCCTCTGCGCGGCCGGGCCGGGGCAGGTCGACGCGCACCTGGAAGCCCGGCTGGCGACCCGAGACGCCGATCACGACCAAAGACTCCTCGGGCTCGAAGCCGAGCGTCACCGACGCCAGGGACAGCAGGTCGGCGACCGACCGCACCCGCAGGACCGATCGACCGGCTCGCCTGGCCGGACGCGTCCGCCCCGGGTGGTCGGGGAGCTCCGTGTCGCCGGCGTCGAAGCTGTCCTCGTTGCTCGTCATGGTGGGAGACTGGTCGTTCACACAGCCTGGCCGGCAGTTGTGCACCGGTCCGTCGGCTCGCTCGCCCTGGCCCGCAACGGCCTGTGGACACCTGCGCCCCGCCGGCTGCTGCGACGATGGCGGCATGCGCGCGGCCCCGACGGTCCTGCACCTGGACCTCGATGCCTTCTTCGCCTCGGTCGAACAGCGCGACAAGCCCTCGCTACGCGGCAAGCCTGTGATCGTCGGCGGGGTCGGCGGTCGGGGTGTGGTCGCCACCGCCTCGTACGAGGCACGGGCGTTCGGGGTGCGATCGGCGATGTCGACCGCCGAGGCCAGGAGCCGGTGCCCGCACGCCGCCTACCTCAGTCCCCGTTTTGCGGCCTACCAGCAGGCCAGCGACATCGTGATGAACCAGCTGCGACGGTTGTCGCCGCTGGTCGAGCCGCTGTCGCTGGACGAGGCGTTCGTCGACCTGAGCCCGGCCCACCCGGCAGCCGGCATCGACGAGGTCACCGCCATGGCGCGGCAGCTGCGCGACGACGTCCGCCGGCTCACCGGGGGTCTCAGCGCCTCCGTCGGTGCGGCGACATCCAAGCTCGTGGCCAAGATCGCCAGCGACCTCGACAAGCCCGACGGCCTCGTCGTCGTCCCCCCCGGCACCGAGAGTGAGCTGCTGGCGCCGATGTCGGTGCGGGTGATCCCCGGCGTCGGGCCGGCGACGCAGGCCCGCCTGCACCGCCTCGGCGCGCACACGGTGGCCGATGTGGCCGCGTTGACGACAGCCGAGCTGGTGCGCGAGATCGGCCGAGCCCATGGCGCGGAGCTGGCCACCCTGGCCCGCGCCCAGGACGACCGCCGGGTCGTGTCTGAACGGGAGACCAAGTCGGTCTCGGTCGAGGACACCTTCGAGACCGATCTCACCGATCCGGCGCTGCTGCACGCGATCACCCAGCAGATGGCCGGCCGGGTGGTCGAACGCCTGCAACGGGCCCGGCTATCCGGGCGCACCGTGACCCTCAAGGTGCGCCGCCACGACTTCACCACCCACACCCGGGCGGCCAGCCTGCCGGCCCCCACCGACAGCGTCCGGGTCGTGTGCTCGCTGGTGCAGCGGCTGCTCGACGAGGCCGACACCACCGGGGGTGTCCGCCTGCTCGGCGTGGGCGTGTCTGGGCTGGCCGACTGGATCCAGGACGACCTGTTCGACGGTTCGTTGACCCCCGCCGAGAACGCTCCGGTGATGACCGCCGAGGCCGAAGGCGCGTTCACGGCGACCCTGGATCAGCACACCCGACGAGACCGGTACGCCCCCGGCACCGACGTCGAGCACACCGAGCACGGGCCGGGCTGGGTCTGGGGGGCGGGCCGGGGCCGGGTTACCGTGCGCTTCGAGTCCGCCGACACACCACCGGGCCCGGTGCGTACGTTCGCCCTCGAGGATCCGGCGCTGCGGCCCGGCGGCGAAGCTCACCGGCGGGACGTCGGAGGTGTCGGCTAGCGTCGTGTGCGTGCCCGACGCCACCGCCCCAGACCACGCCACTGACACCCTCGCGACCGGCGCGCCTGCGCCGTCCGACCCCGCTGACTCTCCGCCGCTGGCGGACAAGGTCCCGATCGAACGCACCCATCACGGCGACACCGTGGTCGACAGCTACGAGTGGCTGCGCGACAAGGAGTCGTCGTCTGTGCTGGCCCACCTTGAGGCCGAGAACGCCTACACCGCCGAGCGCACCGCACATCTCGCGGCGCTGCGTGCAGACATCTTCGGCGAGATCAAGAGCCGCACGCAGGAGACCGACATGTCGGTGCCCACCCGCAAGGGCGCCTGGTGGTACTTCTCTCGCACCGTCGAGGGCCAGCAGTACGCGGTGCACTGCCGGGCGCCCGCCGAGTCCGTCGATGACTGGGAGCCGCCCGGCGTGGCGCCGGGAGAGTCCCTGCCGGGCGAGCAGGTGCTTCTCGACGGCAACGTCGAGGCCGAGGGTCACGCGTTCTTCTCGCTGGGTGCCTTCGAGGTCAGCCCCGACGGCCGGCTGCTGGCGTACTCGACCGATGTCGTCGGCGACGAGCGTTACCTACTGCGCTTCAAGGATCTCCAGGCCCAGGCGATGCTGGCCGACGAGATTCCCGACACGCACTACTCGGTGACCTGGGCGCGGGACCAGTCGACCGTGTTCTACACCACGGTGGACGCCGCGTGGCGACCCTTCAAGGTCTGGCGGCACGTGCTGGGCACCGCCGTCGCAGCCGACGACCTGGTGCACCACGAGAGCGACGAGCGGTACGGCGTCGGGGTGGGCACCACTCGCAGTGAGCGCTACGTGCTCATCGTCGCCTCGTCCAAGATCACCAGCGAGGTACGGGTCATCGATGCCGACCACCCGCACAGCCCGCCGCGGGTCGTCGCCGAGCGCCGGCCAGGCGTCGAGTACCACGTGGAGCACGCCGTTGTCGCGGGGACCGACCGCTTCTTGGTGCTGCACAACGACGGAGCCGACAACTTCGCGTTGGCGCAGGCGCCGGTGGCGACACCCGGTCGGCAGCACTGGACGCCGGTCATCGAGGCACAGGCCGATGTGCGGCTGGAAGACGTCGCGGCCTTCGCCACCCATCTCGTCATTGCCTACCGGCGCGCGGCGCTGCCACGCACGGCGGTCCTCGCGCTCGGCGACGACGGTTACGGCGAGGTCGAGGAGATCGCGTTCGACGAAGAGCTCTACAGCTGCTACCCCGCTGCCAACCCGGAGTGGGCCCAGCCGCACGTGCGCGTCGCCTACACCTCTTTCGTCACCCCGGCGACGGTCTTCGACCAGTTCTGGGCCGACGGCCGCCGGGTGCTGCGCAAACAGCAACCGGTGCTCGGCGGCTACGACCCCGCCGACTACGAGCAGCACCGCGAGTGGGCCACGGCCGCCGACGGCACCGCGGTACCCATCTCGGTGGTCTGCCGCGCGGGCACCCCACGAGACGGCAGCGCTCCAGCGCTCGTCTACGGCTACGGCTCGTACGAGGCGAGCATGGACCCGGGGTTCGCCGTCAGCCGGCTGTCGCTGCTCGACCGAGGCATGGTGTTCGCCATCGCCCACGTACGCGGGGGTGGGGAGATGGGACGGCACTGGTACGACAACGGCAAGATGCTTACCAAGAAGAACACCTTCACCGACTTCGTGGACTGTGCCCGGCATCTGGTCGCGTCCGGATGGACCGCGCCCGACCGGCTGGTCGCCATGGGTGGCAGCGCCGGCGGCCTGCTGATCGGGGCGGTGCTCAACATGGCGCCCGACGCCTTCGCCGGCGCGCTCGCCGCGGTGCCGTTCGTCGACGCGCTGACGTCGATCCTCGACCCGTCCCTGCCCCTCACCGTCATCGAGTGGGACGAGTGGGGGGACCCGCTGCACGACCCTGAGGTCTACACCTACATGAAGTCCTATACGCCGTACGAGAACGTCCGCGCGGCTGGCTATCCCCCGGTGCTGGCCACCACCAGCCTGAACGACACCCGGGTGTCGTTCGTCGAGCCGGCGAAATGGGTGGCCCGGCTGCGCGAGCTCAACGCCGGGGCACCCGATGTGCTGCTCAAGACGGAGATGAGCGCGGGGCATGGCGGGGTCAGCGGGCGCTACGAGGCGTGGCGGGAGCGTGCCTTCGAGTACGCCTGGGTCATCGACACGGCGGGCGCCCCGCACACCCCGCTCGCCGGGTCCTGAGTCGTGGCAGCGATCAGCGCCCGAGGGCTCACCAAGGTCTACCGGTCCCGGACCGGCGAGGTCCGGGCGCTCGACGGGCTTGATCTCGATGTCGACGAGGCGACGGTTGTCGGCCTGCTCGGCCCCAACGGCGCCGGCAAGACCACCACCGTGCGGGTCCTTGCCACCTTGCTGCGTCCGGATGCGGGACGGGCAACGGTGTTGGGATTCGACGTCGTGACCCAGGCCCACGAGCTGCGGCACCAGATCGGGCTGTCGGGTCAGTAGCCGCGGTCGACGAGAACCTCACGGGCAGGGAAAACCTGTGGATGTTCGGCAGGCTCTACCAGATGGCCTCCCGAGAGTCGCGCCGCCGAGCAGACGAGCTGCTGGAGCAGTTCGACCTCGCCGATGCGGGCGACCGGGTGAGCAAGACGTACTCCGGGGGCATGCGGCGCCGTCTCGACCTCGCCGCGGCACTGATCGGCCGACCCCGGCTGCTGTTCTTCGATGAGCCGACCACCGGGCTCGATCCGCGCAGCCGACTGCTGATGTGGGACGTCATCCGCGGACTGGTGCGCGACGGCACCACGTTGCTGCTCACCACCCAGTACCTGGAAGAGGCCGATGCGCTGGCCGACACCATCGCGTGGTCGACTCCGGTCGGATCATCGCCCGCGGCACTGCTGACGAGCTCAAGGCCCAGGTCGGCGGCGAACGGGTCGAGGTGGTCGTCCATGATCCGCGGCAGCTCGCCGACGCCGCCGTTGTCGTCAGGCGCTGCTGCATCGGCGAAGCGAGCGTCGAGGAGCACAGCCGGCGCATCACCGCGCCGAGCACCGGCGGAGCCAGCCGCCTCGTGGCCATCATTCGTGAGCTCGACGAGGCGGGCATCGTGCTGGACGATGTCGGCTTGCGACGGCCGACGCTCGACGACGTCTTCTTGACTCTCACCGGGCACGTCGCCGAGGACGCCGCGATCCGCGAGGCAGATGAGGCGGGTGAGCTCACCGCCAACGGTGAGGCCAGCATCAGCCCGGCCGGCCGGCCGTGAGCCTCCGAGCAGCCGTCAACGACTCCGCCGTGGTTACCTGGCGCAACCTCAAGCGTGTCCCGCGGATCCCCGAGCTCGCGATCTTCGCGATCTTGCAGTCGGTGATGTTCGTCTTGCTGTTCGCCTTCGTCTTCGGCGGCGCCATCGACGTGCCGGGGGGCGGCTACCGCGCGTACCTCATGCCCGGCATCTTCGCCCAGAACCTCGCCTTCGCCGCAGCCACCACCGCCATCGGCATCACCGACGACATGAACAAGGGCCTGGTCGACAGATTCAGGTCCCTGCCGATGGCCCGGTCGGCCTTCCTGACCCGCCGCACGCTCTCCGATGTCGTCTACAACGCTGGCATCCTGCTCGTGCTGATGCTGTCCGGCCTTGCCGTCGGCTGGCGGGTTCGCGACGGAGTGCTGCAGTTCCTGGCCGGATGCGCCCTCGCGCTCCTGTTCGCGTACGCGATGTCGTGGCTGGGGGTGTGGCTGGGACAGCTGGTGCCCACCGTCGAGGTGGCCAACCAGGTCGCGTTCACCACCATCTTTCCCATCACGTTCCTGTCCAACAACTTCGTGCCGAGCGACACCCTGCCGGCCGTGCTTCAGCCTATCGCGGAGTGGAACCCGGTCTCCAACCTGACCGCGGCGCTGCGTGAGCTGTTCGGCAACCCGACCGCGGCTCCGAGCGGGAGCTTCCCCAGCGAGCACGCCGTGATCTTGACCGTCGGATGGGCAGTGCTGATGGTGGCCGTGTTCGCACCGCTCGCCACCAGGTCCTACCGCACCACCAGCCGGTGACCCGGCGATGCTGAGAAGTCCCTGAAGTCGGCACTTTCTGCTGCCGCCGCTCGTCATGCCGGGTACGAAAGCGTCAGCGCGAGCTGGCCGGGCGGAATCCACGCCCGCCCGCCGGTGTTGACGCCGTTGATACCGAAGTGAAGTAGGGAGGGGGCGAGACGATGGCAGCGACCACCACTCGGCGCGCCGCGTCCGCGGCCCGCGACGGCGGGGACGGGCGGGACAGCGTCGGGATGTACCTCGACGAGATCGCCCGCACGCCGCTGCTCGATGCTGCCCAGGAGGTTGAGCTCAGCAAGGCCATCGAAGCGGGGTTGTTTGCCGAGCAGCTGCTGGCAGAGGGCCGGGTGGGCCGGCGCAAGGGCGGTGCCCCCAAGTCTGCGACCCAGGCCGAGCTGGAGTGGCTCGTCGCCGACGGCCGACGCGCCCAGCAGCAGTTCACGACCGCAAACCTGCGGTTGGTCGTGTCCATCGCGCGAAAGTACGGCCGCAACCAGATGCCGATGCTCGACCTCATCCAGGAGGGAAACACCGGTCTCATCCGGGCGGTCGAGAAGTTCGACTACGCCAAGGGGTACAAGTTCTCGACCTATGCCACCTGGTGGGTCCGTCAGGCGATCACCCGTGGGGTGGCCCAGCAGGCCAGGGTCGTCCGGTTGCCCGTCCACGTCGTGGAGGAGCTCAACCAGATCGGCGCCGCCCGTCGCACCCTCGAGCGCCAGCTCGGTCGCGACCCGGAGATCCGTGAGATCGCCGACGAGATGGCGATGGACATCACCCGGGTGATGGACCTCGTCCGTTGGGGTCGCGACCACGTCAGCCTGGACACTCCGGTCGACGACGACGGCGACACCTCACTCGGCGACCTGGTCGCCCGTGAGGGCGCTCCGGGACCTGACATCACGCTGCTGGACCGGGAGTCGCGGGCCCGCCTGACCCAGCTCATCGACCGGCTCGGCGAGCGAGAGGCAGACATCATCAAGTCGCGCTTCGGGTTGATCGACGGGCGTACCCACAAGTTGGCCGACATCGGAGCCCGGCACGGCATCTCAGCCGAGCGGGTCCGTCAGCTCGAGCGGGAGGCGCTCGCCCAGCTGCGCGTGATCGCCGACCCCGACCTGGCTGCCTGACCGGTCAGGACGCGAGTCGGGCGGCGGCAGCCAGGCGCTGCCAGAGGACCTCGACCTGGGCCTCGAGAGCCGCCAGCCCGTCGGAGTTGTCGACGACTTCGTCCGCTACGTCCAGTCGCTCCTGCCGGCTGACCTGCGCAGCTATCCGGGCAGCGGCCTCCTGGCGAGCCATGCCACGGCTCTGCACCAGCCGATCCAGGCGTAGCTCGTCTGGCGCGTCGACGACGACGACCAGGTCGAAGTGGTCGGCCTGCCCGGTCTCGACAAGCAGTGGGATGTCGTGGACGACCACGACGTCAGGGTCGGCCGACGCGGCGCGCGACTCGATGTCGGCTGCGCGGTCACGGACGCCGGGGTGCACGATCGCCTCGAGCCGGCGCCGCGCAGTCTCGTCGCCGAAAACCGCTCTGCCCAGGGCCGCCCGGTCGAGCTCGCCGTCAGCTGCGACCAGCGAGGCGCCGAATGCTTCCACCACCTCGTTGAAGGCCTCGGTGCCCGCGGCCACCACGGCACGCGCGAGCACATCTGAGTCGATGACCAGCGCGCCGCGCGCCGCGAGCAGCCGGCTCACCTCGCTCTTGCCCGATCCGATCCCGCCGGTCAGTCCCACCCGCAACACGCACCCAGCCTGTCAGACGCGCCAACGCTGGGTCAGCCGCCGGTGAGCTTCTCGCGCAACGCCTGCAACGCCTCGTCGGAGGCCAGTGCTCCGTCTGCCTCGCCCGGCGCCGCCGGGGCGGCCGGAGTCGACGATGCGGACGGCCTGGAGGGGGCCGATCCGGGGCGCTCCTCAGCGGCTTCAGCGGTGGGGCCATCCTCGGTGTCGGTGGAGTAGTTGGCCACCTCGCCGGCCTCGAGGTCGGCCTTCTTGGCAACCTCGATCTGCTGCTTGTGGGCCTCCCAGCGCTCGTGCGCCTTGGCGTACTGCGCCTCCCACTGCGCCTGGCCGCTCTCATGGCCCGACAACCACTGCCCGGTCTCGGGGTCGAAGCCCTCGGGGTAGATGTAGTTGCCCTGGTCGTCGTAGCTGGCGGTCATGCCGTACAGCGACGGGTCGAACTGCTCGTCGGTGACGGCGACGTTGTCGTTGGCCTGCTTGAGCGACAGCGAGATGCGGCGGCGCTCGAGGTCGATGTCGATGATCTTGACCATCGTGTCGTCGTTGACCTGGACGACCTGCTCGGGGATCTCGACGTGGCGCTCAGCGAGCTCGGAGATGTGCACCAGCCCCTCGATGCCCTCCTCGACCCGGACGAAGGAGCCGAACGGCACCAGCTTGGTGACCTTGCCGGGCACGATCTGCCCGATCTGGTGGGTCCGCGCGAAGTGCTGCCACGGGTCCTCCTGGGTGGCCTTGAGCGACAGCGAGACCCGCTCGCGGTCCATGTCGACGTCGAGGACCTCGACGGTGACCTCCTGGCCGACCTCGACGACCTCGCTCGGGTGATCGATGTGCTTCCAGGACAGCTCGGAGACGTGCACGAGCCCGTCGACCCCGCCGAGGTCGACGAACGCGCCGAAGTTGACGATGGACGACACCACGCCCTTGCGGACCTGGCTCTTGCCCAGCTGGGTGAGGAAGTTCTGCCGCACCTCGCTCTGCGTCTGCTCCAGCCACGCACGGCGGGACAGGACCACGTTGTTGCGGTTCTTGTCCAGCTCGATGATCTTGGCCTCGATCTCACGGCCGACGTACGGCTGCAGGTCACGCACCCGGCGCATCTCCACCAGCGACGCGGGCAAGAAACCCCGCAGCCCGATGTCGAGGATGAGGCCACCCTTGACGACCTCGATGACGGTGCCGGTGACGACGCCGTCCTCGTCCTTGATGGTCTCGATCGTGCCCCAGGCGCGCTCGTACTGGGCGCGCTTCTTGGACAGGATCAGGCGACCCTCCTTGTCCTCCTTCTGCAGGACGAGGGCCTCGACCGCGTCGCCCAGCCGGACGACCTCGTGCGGGTCGATGTCGTGCTTGATCGACAGCTCGCGCGAGGGGATGACGCCCTCGGTCTTGTAGCCGATGTCCAGCAACACCTCGTCGCGGTCGACCTTGACGATCGTCCCGTCGACGATGTCGCCGTCGTTGAAGTATTTGATGGTCTCGTCGATGGCGGCGAGGAACTCCTCAGCCGTACCGATGTCGTTGACCGCCACCTGCGGGGTGGACTTGGCGCCGCCGGGCGCGGGGGGTGCCTCGATGCTGCTGGTCGTCATGGGGTGGGTGATCTCCGGGGACGGGGAATTGTGCTGGGCGCGCGGCGACCCTGGTCCGCAGGAGTGAGGGGCTCGCGCGGGCGCGAGACGATCTTCTCGGTGCGAGCACGGCCTGCTCCATACGAGGTCGCGCAGGCCACAGCGCACCGTCGAGTTTACGGGGCGGCGCCACTGAGGGTCAACGTGGGTACGCGCGCCCGCCGGCGCCGGAGCCCGCCGCTCCCGTGCCCTCAGTGTCCGGCGTCCTGCCAGGTGCGCCCGATGCCGACCGAGACATCCAGCGGCACCGCCAGGTCGTACGCCGTGGCCATGTGGACCCGCACGAGGTCTTCGACGGTGTCCCGCTCCCCCGGTGCCACCTCGAGCACCAGCTCGTCATGGACCTGCAACAGCAGCCGCGACGCGAGCTCGGTGGCCTCGAGCGCCTGGTGGACACCCAGCATCGCCACCTTGATGATGTCCGCCGCGGAGCCCTGGATCGGGGCGTTCAACGCCATCCGTTCGGCCATCTCACGGCGCTGCCGGTTGTCGCTGGTCAGATCGGGTAGGTAGCGGCGGCGCCCCATCAGCGTCTCGGTGTAGCCGGTGCGCCGGGCCTCGTCGACCACGCCACGCAGGTAGTCGCGAACCCCCCCGAAGCTGAGGAAGTAGTTCTCCATGAGCGCCTGCGCCTCGGCCGTCTCGACACCGAGCTGCTGGGAGAGCCCGTAGGCGGACAGACCGTAGGCGAGCCCGTAGTTCATCGCCTTGATCTTGGCCCGCATAGCGCCGGTGACCTGGCCCGGCTCGACGGAGAACACCGACGATGCGGTCGCGCTGTGGAAGTCCATGCCGGACTTGAAGGCAGCGATCAGGTCGGCGTCATGGGACAGGTCAGCCATGATGCGCATCTCGATCTGGCTGTAGTCGGCGGTCAGCAGGCACTCGTACGCCGGCCCGACCACGAACGCCTCGCGGATGCGCCGCCCGGACTCGGTCCGGATGGGGATGTTCTGCAGGTTGGGCTCGGTCGAGCTCAACCGCCCCGTCGCGGCGATCATCTGGTTGAAGGTGGTGTGGATGCGCCCGTCGGCGGCCACGGTCTTGCGCAGCCCCTCCACGGTCGAGCGCAGCCGGCTGGCGTCACGGTGCGCGAGCAGGTGCATCAAGAAGGGGTGCTCGGTCTTGGCATGCAGCTGTTGCAGCGCCTCGGCATCGGTGGTGTAGCCGGTCTTCGTGCGCTTGGTCTTGGGCATGCCCAGCTCGTCGAACAGCACGATCTGGAGCTGCTTGGGCGAGCCGAGGTTGATCTGCTTGCCGATGACCTCGTACGCCTCGTCGGCGGCCTGGCGCACCAAGGTGGCGAAGTCGTCCTCGAGCCGGGACAGGTGGTCGTCGTCGACCGCGACGCCGACGCGCTCCATGTCGGTGAGCACGCTGACAAGCGGGAGCTCGACCTCGGCGAGCAGCCGGCTGCCGCCACGCTGGTCGAGGTCGGCCTCGAGGGCGACCGACAGGTCGAGGGCCGCCCGGGCGCGCAGCATGGCCGTGGCAGAGCGGGCCGCGCCGGACTCGGCACCGAGGTCGAGAGCGAGCTGGTCGGAGTCGGCTGCGTCGTCGCGCAGCTCACGCTGCAGGTGGCGCAGCGTCAGGTCGGCCAGGTCGTACGACCGCTGGTCGGGGCGGCCCAGATAGGCCGCCAGCGCCGTGTCGCAGGCGATGCCGTCGAGCCGCCAGCCACGCTCGGCCAGGGCGAGCATCGGGGCCTTGGCGTCGTGCAGCACCTTGGGCCGGCCCGGGTCCGCAAGCCAGTCGGCCAGCACCCGCTCGTCGTCAGGGGTCGCGACCCTGTCCTGGTCCAGCACGAGGTAGGCCGCGACTCCGTCCCGCACCGCCAGCGCGACGCCGTCGACCCTCCCCCCGCCCGGAGTCCAGCTGCCGACCACGTCGACGCCCACCGGCTCACCCGCCACAGCGTGCACGGCCAGCCAGCCGGCCACCTCGCCGGCGCCGAGCACCGACCCCTCGACACTGACCGACCCCTCGGCAACAGGCTCGTCACCGGCCAAGGTGGCGAACAACCGATCCCGGAGCACCCGGAACTCGAGGCCGTCGAAGACGGTGTGGATCGCCTCGCGGTCCCACGGCTGCAGGCAGAGGTCGTCCGGCGCCAGCGGCAGCTCGAGGTCACGCACCAGCTGGTTGACCCGCCGGTTGCGCTGCACGTCGCCCAGTCGCTCGCGCAGGGCGTCGCCGGCCATGCCGCCGATCTCACCGACGTGGGTGACGAGGCCGTCGAGATCACCGAAGCGCTCGATCCACTTCGCGGCAGTCTTGGGCCCCACCCCGGGCACCCCGGGCAGGTTGTCGCTGGTCTCACCGACGAGCGCGGCCAGATCGGGGTAGCGCGACGGGGACACGCCGTACTTGTCTCGCACTGCTGCCGGCGTCATGCGCGCCAGGTCGGACACCCCCTTGCGGGGATAGAGCACCGTCACCCGGTCCGACACCAGCTGCAGGGCGTCCCTGTCGCCGGTGCAGATCAGCACGTCGAAACCTGCCGTCTCGGCCTGGCTGGTGAGGGTGGCAATGACGTCGTCCGCCTCGTAACCGTCGCGCTCGAGGGTGGCGACGTGCAACGCCTCCAGCACCTCCTTGACCAGCGACACCTGCCCGGCGAACTCCGGCGGCGACGACGAGCGGTTGCCCTTGTAGTCGGCGTACTCGGCCAGCCGGAAGGTCTGGCGGGACACGTCGAAGGCCACCGCCACGTGACTGGGCTGCTCGTCGCGCAGGACGTTGATGAGCATCGAGGTGAAGCCGTAGACCGCGTTGGTGGGCTGCCCGGTGGAGGTGGAGAAATTCTCCACCGGCAGGGCGAAAAAGGCCCGGTACGCCAGCGAGTGGCCGTCCAGCAAGAGCAGCCGGGGCCGGTGGGGCGCAGTCGGATCAGCCACGCCCGCGACTCTAGTCTGAGCCCCGGACAGACCTCATCCGCGCTCAGCCTCCGCCGTGGCGCGCCGCCGAAGGGAACCGCGTGGACCAGCCCGACCCGACCGAACCGACCAGCCAGCTCGCCGGACTCGTCCAGGCTGCGCTGCACGACCGGATGGGGATCGAGATCCTCGAGGCCACGCCGGAGCGCATTGTCGGCAGCATGCCGGTGGCCGGCAACACCCAGCCGTTCGGGCTGCTGCACGGTGGCGCGTCCTGCGTGCTTGCCGAGAGCCTCGGCTCGGTGGGGGCGACGCTGCACGCCGGCCAGGGCCGATTCGCCGTCGGCGTCGACATCAACGCCACCCATCACCGAGCCGCCCGCGACGGTGTCGTCACCGGTGTCGCCAGCCCCGTCCACCTCGGCCGGACCGTGGCAACGTACGAGGTGGTCGTCCGCGACGAGCAGGACCGGCGGATCTGCACCGCCCGGATCACCTGCCAGCTGGTCGCGCGGGTCTGAGCGGGGCCGGGGTGTTCCGCGGGGTCGGCACCGTCGTCAACGTCGTGGCGGTGCTGCTCGGCTCCGGCATCGGGGTGCTGGTCGGTCACCGCTTGCCGCAGCGCACGCGTGATGTCGTCACCGACGCCTTGGGTCTGGTGACGTTGTTGGTGGCTGCTTTGTCGGCCATGACCGTGACCGACCCGCAGCTCAGTGCCGCGGTGGGTGACAGCGCGCCGGTGCTGATCGTGCTGGGTTCGCTGCTCCTCGGGGGCATCGTCGGGTCTTTGCTGGGCATCGAGGACCGGCTCGAGGCGCTGGGTGCGGCTCTGCGCCGCCGACTGGTGGGCGCCGCGGCAGCCGAGACCGGCTCGAGCAGAGCCGGTGACCAGCAGCGCTTCGTCGAGGGCTTCCTGACCGCCTCCCTGGTGTTCTGCGTCGGACCGCTCACGATCCTCGGCGCACTGTCCGACGGACTCGGTCAGGGCGCGGACCAGCTGGTGCTGAAGTCGGTGCTGGACGGCTTCGCGTCGATCGCCTTCGCGGCCAGCTTCGGCTGGGGCGTGGCGGCCTCGGCGCTGGCCGTGCTGGCCGTGCAGGGGTCGCTGACCGCGCTCGGCGCCGTGCTGGGCTCCTTCGTCCCCGACGCGCACCTGGTCGCGATGACGGCGACGGGTGGGGTGTTGCTCGTCGGGGTGGCGTTGCGGCTGCTGCAGATCCGCCGGATCCCGGTCGGGGATCTGCTGCCGGCATTGGTGCTCGCCCCGATCCTGGTGCAAATTGTCACCAGCGCGTGATCTGCTGCCACCCAGGGCGACCAGCGGTCGCTATGATCCGCAGGTCGACCGCAGAAGAAGGTTGCGGCCCGATGCACGGGCCTGTGCAGGTCTGTGCCGAGCCGGACAGGAGTACACCCCGTGCGTAAGCTGCTCATCGCGCTCGTCTGGAGCCTCGTGGGCGGGCTTCTCGGCATCGGTGCGCTGGCCGCAGCCGGGCCCGCAGCCGCTGACGGGGGCAGCGGTGGCGAAGAGCTCACCATCAACGCGAAGCTCATCGACACGACGGGCGGCAAGTCCGCTCCCGTCCCCGGCGTCGACATCGTGGTGACAGATGCTGGTGGCAAACAGGTCGGCACGGCGACGTCCGGCGACGACGGCGTGGCGTCGGTGCCGGTGCCGCAAGGCGGTGAGTACACCGTCACCATCGACGCCGAGACCCTGCCGGAGGGGACGTTCCTGACCGACCCCGACCGGATCAAGGCCACGGTCAACGTCCTGGGCTTCGATGCGACGGTCCAGTTCCCCATCGGGCCGGACACCCGCGACATCGAGACCTGGGTCGACCGGCTACCCGACCTGCTGCTGTCGGGCATCAAGTTCGGCCTGCTGATCGCGCTGGCGGCGCTGGGCCTGTCAATGGTCTACGGCACCACCGGCCTGACCAACTTCGCCCACGGCGAGCTCGTCACCCTCGGCGCGATCATCACCTACACCCTCAACGACTCCGCTGGCCTGCCGGTGCTGTGGGCCGGGCTGCTCGCGGTGGTCATCATGGCCGGGGTCGGGGTCGTCCAGGACCTCGGCTTCTGGCGACCTCTGCGCAACCGCGGCACGGGCAACATCGCCTTGATGATCGTCAGCATCGGCGTCGGCCTGTTCTTGCGCAACGTGTTCCAGTACCTGTTCGGCGACGACACCCGCGCCTACGACCAGTACACCGACCAGGGCCCGCTCGACCTGCCGCTGGTCGAGCCCACCCCCAAGGACCTGTTCATCATCTCGATCGCGATCACCGTCCTGGTCGTGGTGTCGCTGCTGCTGGCGCGCACCCGGCTGGGGAAGGCGACCCGCGCGGTCGCCGACAACCCAGCCCTCGCGGCCTCGTCGGGCATCAACGTCGCCCAGGTGATCACCGTGGTGTGGGTCGCTGGCACCGCACTGGCCGGGCTGTCCGGCGTCCTGCTGGGCGTCGACCAGCAGGTGGAGTACCAGATGGGCTTCAAGATCTTGCTGCTGGTCTTCGCCGGAGTGACCCTGGGCGGCCTCGGCACCATCTGGGGTGCCATGGTCGGCAGCCTCATCGTCGGAATGATGATCGAGGTCTCGACCCTGGTGGTCCCCGCAGAGCTCAAGTACGTCGGTGCCTTGGTGCTGCTCATCCTCATCCTCCTCGTCCGGCCCCAGGGCATCCTGGGCCGGCGCGAGCGCGTGGGCTGACGGCACCGGACGGTCTGGAAGGGACATCCATGAACTGGGACCAGATCCTCGAGTTCTCGCTTCGCTCGGCTCTGGGCAGCGACGCGATCGTCTATGCCATGGCGGCGATCGGCCTGAACGTGCACTTCGGGTACACCGGCCTGCTCAACTTCGGCCAGGCCGGCTTCATGGCCGTCGGCGGTTACGGGCTGGCCGCCACCGTGACGACGTTCGGACTGTCGTTCTGGATCGCGATCCCGATCGGAATCCTCGCCGCGATCGTGTTCGCCCTGCTGCTCGGCGCCCCCACGTTGCGCCTGCGGGCTGACTATCTGGCCATCGTGACGATCGCGGCGGCCGAGATCATCCGCATCGTGGTCGGATCGGTGTCGCTGCAGGAGTGGTTCGGCGGCCGCGACGGCCTGCAGGAGTTCAACGACTCGTTCACGGCGATCAACCCCTACAGCTCGTCCGTCGACCTGGTGGTCTTCACCCTGCGCCCCAACGACGCCTGGGTCTTCACCGTCGGCTGGATCTCGGTCGCGCTGGCGTGCCTGTTGGTGTGGGCCCTCATGCGCAGCCCCTGGGGGCGGGTGCTCAAGTCGATCCGCGAGGACGAGGAGGCCGTCCGGTCGCTGGGCAAGAACGTCTACGGCTACAAGATGCAGGCGCTCGTCCTCGGTGGTGTGCTCGGTGGTATCGCCGGCTTCCTGGTGGCGCTGGACCAGGCCGCGATCAACCCGGAGAACTTCTCCACCGACGTGACCTTCTTCGCCTACACCGTGCTGATCCTCGGCGGCGCTGCGCGAGTCCTGGGGCCGGTGGTGGGCGCGATCATGTTCTGGTTCCTCATCAGCCTGCTCGGCAACTTCTTCACCCAGGCGACCGCCGGGCCGGAACCGCTGATCAGCCCGGCCATCATGGACGGCACCCAGGCCAGCCTGGTGCGCTTCATCGCCGCCGGTCTCGGGCTCGTGCTGCTCATCATCTTCCGCCCGCAAGGGATCTTCGGGGACAAGAGGGAGATCGCACTCGATGCCCGCTGACACCACCGACACCACCGACACCACCGACACCACCGACAGCACCGACAGCACCGTCGGCACCGCGAAGGCCGCCGCTGCGCTGAGTGACGTCGCCCGGGAGCCCGGCGCGACGAAACCGGACGCGATCCTGGTCGCCGACGGCATCCGGCGACAGTTCGGTGGCCTGACGGCCGTCGATGTCGGCCACCTCGAGGTGCAGCGCGGGGTGATCACGGCACTGATCGGCCCCAACGGGGCGGGCAAGACCACGTTCTTCAACCTGCTCACCGGCTTCGACCGGCCCGATGCCGGCTCGTGGACGTTCAACGGGCGGTCGCTCGACGGCATCGCGGCCTACAAGGTCGCCCGGCTCGGCATGGTGCGCACCTTCCAGCTCACCAAGGTGCTCAGCAAGCTGACCGTGATCGAGAACATGCGCCTGGCCGCGACCGGTCAGCGCGGGGAGAGCTTCTTGTCGGCCCTGCTGCCGATGCGCTGGCGAGGGCAGGAACGGGCCAACACCGAGCGGGCCGACTCGCTGCTCGGCCGCTTCACGCTCGACGCCAAGCGCGAGGACTTCGCCGGGTCGTTGTCGGGGGGGCAGCGCAAGCTGCTGGAGATGGCCCGGGCCCTGATGGTCGAGCCCGAGCTGGTGATGCTGGACGAGCCGATGGCCGGGGTGAACCCGGCGCTGAAGCAGTCGCTGCTGGGCCACGTCAAGACCCTGCGTGACGAGGGCCGGACCGTGCTGTTCGTCGAGCACGACATGGACATGGTGCGCGACATCTCCGACTGGGTGGTCGTCATGGCGCAGGGCCAAATCGTGGCCGAGGGCCCCCCCGACAACGTGATGGCCAACCAGGTCGTCATCGACGCCTATCTGGGCGCCCACCACGACTCCGACATCAGCGTGGAGGCAGAGGAGCAACGACTGGCAGCCGAGCGAAACCGCGGGGCCGACCAGAAGGAGACGCCCAGATGAGCAGCCCGCTGAACGACCCCACCCGGCCCGTCGACACCGAGGC
>JACCVL010000035.1 GCA_013698185.1 Nocardioidaceae bacterium | reverse complement strand
CGAAGGTCCCGCCGACCAGGGCCAGCACGAGGGCCAGGCTGGTGGCGATGAACAGTGTCTTCTTGCGCACGGTGCTCCAGGGGCTAGCAATGTCCGGGCGCGAAACAGGGCAGCCTGCACCGGGGGTCCGGCCATACATGCGTGATCCCCCGCCGTCTGGCGGCACCGAGGACCTGCTGAGGCTGCACCGGGGTCTTTCGCCACCCGCGGGCAAGGCGCCGACGATAACGAAGAGGTAACGGGGGGCCAAGTCAAACGCGCCGAACGTGACGAGAGCCACGTTCGGCCGTTGCCCTGCGCTAGTGGACGCTCACCGTTGCCACATGTCCGTCCGTCGCAATCTCCCGCGCCACCGGGTCCGGCCGCGTCACCACCCACCGCCGTACGCCTCGTCGGTGGCTGCGTTGATCTCACGGCACACCCGTTCGAGGTCGACGTCGAGGACGCCGGCGATGGCTCGGACGGTGTGCGGCACGAGGTAGGAGGCGTTGGGGCGCCCCCGGTACGGCACCGCGGTCAGGTAGGGGGCGTCAGTCTCGACCAGCACCCGCCCGAGCGGTGTCACGCGCAGGGCCGCGCGCAACGGTTCGGCGTTGGCGAACGTCACCGTCCCGGCAAAGCTCAACCAGCAACCCCGCTCGAGGCACTCCCGGGCGAAGGTGGCGTCAGCGGAGAAGCAGTGCATGACGGTGCGCGCGGGGACTCCCTCGTCATCGAGCACCCGCAGCACGTCGGCGTGCGCGTCGCGGTCGTGGACGACCAGGGTCTTGTCCAGCCGGTGCGCCAACCGGATGTGGCTGCGAAACGACTCCTCCTGCGCGGCGCGGCCGTCCTCGCCGGTTCGGAAGAAGTCCATCCCGGTCTCGCCCACTGCGCGTACGCAGGGTGATGACCGGGCGAGCGTGTCGATCTCGGCAAGCGCCCGGCCGAGCTCGCCGTTTGCCGCCAGCCGCGGCGCCTCGTTGGGGTGCAGCGCCACCGCGGCGACGATCGGCTCGTGGCGTTGGGCGGTCTCCACCGCCCAGCGGGCGCCAGGCAGGTCGCACCCGATATGGACGATGCGAGGCACCCCGACCGCCGTTGACGCGGCGAGGGCGGCGTCGACGTCCAGCCAGCCACCGTTCTCGGCGGCGGCATCGGTCGGCCCGTCGGCGATGTCGAGGTGGCAGTGGTTGTCGACGACCGGGTACGGCAGCGGCTCCGGCGCTGGCGGGCGTGACCGGTTCCGGCGGCGCCCGGTCGTCTCCTCGGTGGCCGCGCGCGACCGGGTGGGTCCGGTGGTCATGCGTCGTGCTCGGCCGCGCCCTGCAGCCGGGCCAGCTCCTGGTCGATGACCGCGGGGTCGAGCTTGCCGAAGACCGGCGTCGGCGGGGCCACCGGCGTGCCGACAGCGATGGGGACCGAGGCCCACGCCGCCTGCTCGGAGTAGTCGCCGGTGATGACCGGGTAGCCACGGCCGCCGTCGAGGTCGTCGACCTCGCGGATCTCCGGGCCCGGTGACACCGACCCCGTCCGGCCGAGGGAGGCATGGATCTGCTGCGCGGTATGGGGCAGAAACGGCGCGAGCACCCGGTTGAGGTCGTCGACAGCCTGGGCGGCGACGTGCAGCACGGTCGCCATCCGGGCCGGATCGTCGTGCCTGAGCTTCCACGGAGCCTGCTGGGACAGGTAGACGTTGGCCTCGGTGGCCACCCGCATGGCCTCGCCGATCGCCTGCTTCTGCCGGTGCCGCTCGATCAGGCCACCGACGGTGCCGAACACCTGCTGTGACGCGTCGAGCATCGCCCGGTCGGCATCGTTCAGTGGGCCGGCCGCCGGGACCGAGCCGAGGTTCTTGGCGATCATCGAGACCGTTCGGTTGACGAGGTTGCCCCAGGTGCTCACGAGCTCGTCGTTGTTGCGCCGGACGAACTCCGCCCAAGTGAAGTCGGTGTCCTGGCTCTCCGGACCCGCCACCGCGATGAAGTAGCGCAACGCGTCGGCGTCGTAGCGCTCAAGGAAGTCGCGGACGTGGATCACCACCGAGCGGCTGGTGGAGAACTTGCGTCCCTCCATGGTGAGGAACTCGCTGCTCACCACCTCGGTGGGCAGGTTGAGCGTGCCCAGCGGGCCGG
>JACCVL010000031.1 GCA_013698185.1 Nocardioidaceae bacterium | reverse complement strand
GTCGTCGGCGGGTGCCGCTGCTCGGCTGCCGGTGGCCCGCGCGACAAACCTCGCCCGGCAGCTGGCTTCCTACCAGGACGCCGGGCTGATGGTCGCTGGCCTCGCGGCCGACGGGGAGATGGCGCTCGGCGAGCTCGAGATCGCCGCGGACCCGATCGTGCTCGTCGTCGGCAGCGAGGGCGCCGGCATGTCACGGCTGGTGCGCGAGGCGTGCGACACGACCGTGACGATCCCGATGGTCTCGACGCTGGAGTCCCTCAACGCCGGCGTCGCCGCCGGGGTGGCGTTGTACGAGATCGCCCGGCGTCGCGGCCACTCCTGAGGCGCTCCTCGGGCGAGCGATCATGCATTCGCGTCGCCCGGGCCGCGGGAATGCCTGATTGCCGCCCGTCGGCCACATGTCCGCCGCCTACCCTGGTCCCATGGCCGTCGACCGTCTGCTGCCCACTCCGGAGAGCCGCGACCTGCTGGCGCTCGTGCGTGAGATCGCAGCGGAGCAGCTCGCCCCCCGAGCGGCCGACGACGAGGCGGCCGGCCGGTTCCCGCGCGACGTGTTCGGGCTGCTCGGTCGTGCGGGGCTGCTGTCGCTTCCCTACCCGGAGGAGTTCGGCGGCGGCGAGCAGCCGTACGAGGTGTACCTGCAGGTGCTGGAGGAGATCGCCAGCGCCTGGATGAGCGTCGCGGTGGGCACCGGTGTGCACGCGCTGTCGTGCTGGGCGATCGCCGGCTTCGGCAGCGACGAGCAGCGCAAGACACTACTGCCCGACATGCTCGGCGGTGAGCAGCTGGGTGCCTACTGCCTGTCCGAGCCGCAGGCAGGCTCCGACGTGGCGGCGATGTCAACGCGGGCGGTGCGCGACGGCGACGCCTACGTGCTCACCGGCACCAAGGCGTGGATCACCCATGGCGGTGAGGCCGACTTCTATCTCGTCTTCGCGCGCACCGGCGACGACCGCACCAAGGGCATCTCCGCCTTCCACGTGCCGGCCGACGTGCCCGGACTCGACTTCGGGCCACCGGAGCGCAAGATGGGCCTGACCGGCTCTCCCACGACCCAGCTGCAGCTGGACGGCTGCCGGGTCCCCGCCGGGCACCTGATCGGCGGCGAGGGTCAGGGCATGCACATCGCCCTCGCCGCCCTCGACTCCGGTCGGCTCGCCATCGCGGCCGCCGCGACCGGCTTGGCGCAGGCTGCACTCGATGCCGCCGCCTCGTACGCGGTGGGGCGCAAGCAGTTCGGCCGGCCGATCAGCGACTTTCAGGGGCTGCAGTTCCTGCTGGCCGACATGGCGGCCGGGGTCGAACAGTCGCGCGCCACCTACCTCCAGGCGGCCCGACGACGCGACGCCGGGTTGCCGTACAGCCGGCAGGCGTCGATCGCCAAGCTCACCGCGAGCGACACCGCGATGCGGGTGACCACCGACGCGGTGCAGGTGCTCGGCGGCTACGGCTACACCCGGGACTACCCGGTCGAGCGGTACATGCGCGAGGCCAAGATCACCCAGATCTTCGAGGGCACCAACCAGGTGCAGCGCATGGTCATCGGACGAGACGTCATCCGCGCCGCCGGGGGTTAGGGCGGCGCAGGTGCACGTCGGAAAAAGGTGTCTCAACGTGCACACGTCGGGTGTGCGGCACAGCCAATGTGTGCACGATGAGAGCACCTTTCGCCCCAGTGACCTGACGGCCAGGCGGACGGCCGAGCGTCACGTCCAGGCCGAGTCGACGCCCTCGTCGAGGGCCTCCTCGTCGGGGTCAGCATCGGACTCCAAGGTCGCGCCGACCCCGTGTTCGCCGGCGCCGCTTGCCTCGGCCTCGACGGCCGTGGCCAGCGCCGCGATGCTCGTGACGTTGCCGTCAGGCACGAGGTCGGAGCGCCGCGGCAGCACGTGGTCGACGTAGTCCCGGGCTGCCTCGAAGAAGTCGACCTCGTGGCCGGCCTTCTCCGACAGGTACCACCGGTTCTCCAGCACCTCGTGGAACAGCTCGGCGACCTCCATCCGCTCGCGCAGGGCGGGCGGTACGAGTCGGCGTACCGGCTCGTACACGTCGTTGAGCCAGCTGTGCGCCGCGATCGTCGGATCCTCGCCTTGCAGGTCCCGCGACGCGGTGAAGGCGTCGAGGTCGTTGAGCAGCCGGCGCGCCTGCTGCTCCTCGACGTCGAGCCCGGTCAGCCCCTGCAGCCGCCGCCGGTGGTGGCCGGCCTCGACAACAGCGGGCTGGATGCGTACGGTCGCGCCGTCCCAGTCGGTGACGACGTCGAGCTCCTCGACGTCGAAGCCGAGCTCGTTGAGGGCCTCAATGCGCTGCTCGATGCGCCACATCTCCGCAGTGTCGAACTCCTCGGCGCTGGTCAGTGCCTGCCACAGCTCGTCGTAGCGGCGCTGCACCCGCTCGACCATCTCGAACGGTTCCCAGTCCTCGTCGAGCAGACCGCCGGCCTGCAGGTCACACAGCTCGCCGAAGGTGTTGGTGGTGACGAGATCGAGGTCGTGCGCACGCTGCCCGTCGCTCAGGCGGTCGTGCAGCTCACCGGTCTCGGCGTCGACGAGGTACGCCGCAAACTCGCCGGCGCTGCGGCGGAACAAGGTGTTGGACAGCGAGCAGTCACCCCACCAGAAGCCCTCGACGTGCAGCCGTACCAGCAGCACCACGAGCGCATCGACGACGCGGCGGACGGTGTCGGGCTGCAGGTGCTGACTGAACAGCGCGCGGTAGGGCAGGGAGTGCTGGAGGTGGCGGGTCAGCAGGGCGGGCTCGATCGCCTCGCCGGTGGCGGTGGTGCGGCCGGTGACGACACCGACCGGTTCAACCGTCGGGAGACCGAGGCGTCTCAGGTTGCGGAGCATGTGGTACTCGCGCCACGCCCACTCCTCGCGGGTCTGTTTGACCGCGTACACCTGCTGGTCGGCACGCACGAAACGGACCACGTGGCGCGAGATGCCGCGCGCGATGGGCACCTGCACCGATGCGTCCCACTCCTCCAGCGGTTGCTGCCAGGGCAGGG
>JACCVL010000023.1 GCA_013698185.1 Nocardioidaceae bacterium | reverse complement strand
ATCCGCGGATCGTGCGACCGGAATCCGCGGATCGCGGGTGGGGGGCCGTCGGCGTGTGACGCATGTGACTGGTGGGACGACGACGTAGCCTGCGAGCGTGGCGACTCGTATGTCTTCCCCACCGCGGTCGCGCAGCTCGCCGGGTTCGTCCAAGGCGTCCTCGAAAAGCGGCACGTCGCGGTCGTCAACGTCGCGCTCGACGTCGAAGTCCTCTGCCAAGAGGCCGACGCCGAGAGGGTCGACGCGTTCGAGGCAGTCTCGGAGCCCCGTCGCCAGGGTCGTGCGGGGCGTCGGCTCGGTCATCCGCGCGGTCTGGCTGGGGCTGGCCCACCTGCTGGGCGCGATCGCGCGCAGCATCGGCCACACCGCCCGGGACCTGGCGCCCGAGCACCGCCGGGACGGCATCGGGCTGACCCTCATCGCCGTGGCAGTCGTGTCGGCGGCAGCGGTCTGGTGGGACCTGCCGGGTGTCATCGGGGACGCCGTACGCACCGTGGTCACCGGCACGGTCGGCCTGCTCGGCTGGGCGCTGCCCGTCGTCCTGCTCGGCGTCGCGTGGCGCACGCTGCGCCATCCCGACCGCAACGGCCCCGCGGGCCGGCAGATCATCGGCTGGTCGGCCCTGGCGTTCGGGATCCTCGGGCTGGTGCACATCGCCAACGGACTGCCGCGACCCGCCGACGGTTCGGCTGCCATGCAGGAGGCGGGCGGGGCCGTCGGCTTCGTCGTGTCCGCGCTGCTGACCGATCTTTTCCGCACCAGCGTGATCGCCGTCCTGCTGCTGGTGCTGCTGGCGTTCTTCGGTGTCCTCGTCATCACCGCAACGCCCGTGCACACCATCGCGGCCCGACTCCGCCGCGTGCGTGACGTGATCCTGCGCCGGGCTCCGGGGGGAGGCGACGCCCAGCCCGACAGGCTGGACCGGCACGCCGCTGACGAGCCGTACGACACCCCGCTCGTCGACGAGACGGCACCCGGGCGCCACGGGCGTACCAGCGCCACCACCGTCGACCCGCCGGCGGGCGCAACCGCTGTGAGTCCCGACGGTCACGACGCCGAACGGGAGCCGGCGCCCGAGCCACCGCCCCACACGCCGCTGCCGACCCGCGCCGAACAGCTCTCGCTGTCCGGCGACGTCGTCTACACCCTGCCCGACTCCGAGCTGCTGCGGCCCGGTTCGCCGCACAAGGCAAAGTCGCCGGCGTCCGACGCCGTGGTCGGGCGGCTCACCGAGGTGCTCGAGCAGTTCGACATCGACGCGCAGGTGACCGGGTACACCCGGGGGCCGACGGTGACCCGCTACGAGGTCGAGCTTGGACCGGCGGTGAAGGTGGAGAAGGTCACCGCGCTGTCGCGCAACATCTCCTACGCCGTCGCCAGCGCGGAGGTACGCATCCTGTCGCCGATCCCGGGCAAGTCGGCGATCGGCATCGAGATCCCCAACATTGACAAGGAGATGGTCTCCCTCGGGGACGTGCTGCGTTCCCGCGGGGCCCGCAACGACCACCACCCGATGGTGGTCGGCCTCGGCAAGGACGTTGAGGGCAACACCGTCGTCGCCAACCTCGCCAAGATGCCGCACCTGCTGGTCGCCGGTGCCACCGGCTCGGGCAAGTCCAGCTTCATCAACGCGATGGTCTCCTCGATCCTGATGCGCTCGACGCCCGACGAGGTCCGCATGGTCATGGTCGACCCCAAGCGGGTCGAGCTCACCGCCTACGAGGGGGTGCCGCACCTGATCACGCCCATCATCACCAGCCCCAAGAAGGCGGCCGAGGCGCTGGGGTGGGTCGTGCGCGAGATGGACCTGCGCTATGACGACCTGGCCCAGTACGGCTTCCGCCACATCGACGACTTCAACAAGGCTGTCCGCGCGGGCGTCGTCGAGGGGCCGCCGGGCAGCGAACGGGTGCTGGCGCCCTACCCGTACCTGCTGGTCGTCGTCGACGAGCTCGCCGACCTGATGATGGTGGCTCCACGTGACGTCGAGGACGCGATCGTACGCATCACCCAGCTGGCGCGAGCCGCCGGCATCCACCTGGTGCTCGCCACCCAGCGGCCCAGCGTCGACGTGGTGACGGGACTCATCAAGGCCAACGTGCCCAGCCGGCTGGCCTTCGCGACGTCGTCGCTGGCGGACAGCAGGGTCATCCTCGACCAGCCCGGAGCGGAGAAGCTGGTCGGGCAGGGCGACGGCCTGTTCCTACCGATGGGCGCCAGCAAGGCGGTCCGGCTGCAGGCCGCCTGGGTCACCGAGGCTGAGATCCGCGGGGTGGTGGCGCACTGCAAGCGGCAGCTGACCCCGACCTACCGAGACGACGTCACCGCGCCGCAGCAGGCGTCGCGAGACCTCGACGACGACCTCGGCGACGACCTCGACCTGGTGATGCAGGCCGTTGAGCTTGTCGTCACCACCCAGTTCGGCTCGACCTCCATGCTGCAGCGCAAGCTGCGCGTCGGGTTCGCCAAGGCCGGGCGTCTGATGGACATCCTCGAGAGCCGTGGCGTGGTCGGGCCCAGCGAGGGCTCCAAGGCGCGCGACGTGCTCGTCAAGCCCGACGACCTGGACCAGGTCCTCGCAACGTTGCAGGGGGAAGCATGACCATGACCCTGGCCCGTACGTCTCGCGCCGCACCCGACGGGGTCCCGCCGGAGCAGATTCCGGTGACCGGCGAGCCGATGCTGTTGCACCGGCGTCGAGGTGCCCTGCTGCTGGTCGGTGTCGCCGCCGCCGCCGCGGCCGCTGCCTATCTGTGGCGGGCGGTGTACGGCGGCGGACCGGTCTCGTACGTGGTAGCCGCCGTCCTGGTCCCCGTCGCGGTCGTGCACCTCGCCGCCTGGTGGGACGCGCGCATCCCGCTGCTCGTGGCCGACGAGACCGGGATCCGGCTGCGCCGTGGCCGGGCCTGGGTGGGGCTGCGCTGGGACGAGGTGCAGGCGGTCACGCTGTCGCCGGCCCGGCTGCCGCGCCGAGACGCCCGGCTCGACGTGGGCATGGTCGAGTCCGGCGGTCGGCGGTTGCCACTGGCGATGGTCGACCCGGTGGATGTCCGGGCACTGCCCGACGCACTGCGGCGGTTGGCGCCGCCGGCGGTGGCGGTGGCGGTGGCAGCGCCAGCGGTGGCTGCGCCCACGCCGGACGAGGTCACGGTAGCCGAG